>JAUSPM010000021.1 GCA_030655675.1 Methanosarcinaceae archaeon
AGTGGTCCAAGCATGTAGAATGGTTTGTGGCCGCTCATAGCTTTCATGAGTTTGACGTTCATTTCTACCTCGTCCAGTGGAACATGGCCTGGACCTTCCACAATGACCTGCAGGTCATATTTGTCGTGTGCGATCTGTGCACATTCGGAGTTGATGATAAGTTCCTGTACCTGTGCCCTGTCAGTAGAATCATGGATGGCTCCTGCACGCATTCCATTACCTGTGGACAAGACGACCTCGTGCTCCTTAAGGATCTCACAGAGATAATCAAATTCGCTGTACAGTGGATTTTCCTTCTCGTTGTGCAACATCCATGTAGTCATAAATGCGCCACCACGGGAGCAGAGTCCGCCATAACGACCATGTTTTTTAAGTCTGTCAATAACAATATTGTTAATGCCGGTGTGGATAGCCATGAAGTTGGTACCCAGTTTTGCCTGGTCTGCAGTTGCCTTGAAAAGTTCATCCTCTGTCATGTGGACGATGGAACCGTATTTGTCAGCGGCTTCAATGAATGCCTGATACAGTGGAACTGATCCAACAGATAGTGATACCGAGTCAATGACTCTCTTTCGCATCTCTAAGAAGTCCCCTCCGGTACTCAGCTCCATCAATGTGTCCGCACCTGCGGCTTCGGCTGCCTGTGCCTTCTCGATCTCCATTTCAACACTGGCGATGTCTGTTGATGAACCAATGGATGCGTTGATCTTTGTTGTAAGTCCTTCTCCGATACCACATAGTTTAACATCCCTATATGGTGATACTGGGATAACTATCCTGCCCGCTGCGATTCCTCGTCTAATGAACTCCGGTTCGAGCCCTTCAAAAGCAGCAACCGTTTTCATCTCTTCTGTAATCTTGCCATTCTTTGCATCAGTTACTAAACTCATATTCATACCTCTATAATAATCAATAATCAAACAGATGTATTTTATATAACACTTCTTATAAAATTATATTGAGTTCAAATCAAGTAAACTTGATTTAATTTTCAGCAACCATGTGCATCTTGAATGTCTTGCATACTTATTACCACTTGAATGAAACTAATCCAAAAGGCTTATTTAAATTTAGAACTATTATATATAAAAATCTTAATGGTGGTTTTAAATGACTGCAAAATTGGTAGATAAGATCGAAAGGATAGAAGGGGTAATAGGATCTGCGATTGTATCTAAAGATGGTACTATTATAGAATCATCCGATATATCTGAATCCGATGCTTCACTTATTGCTTTTGCTGGTCGCACAGCAGAAGAGGTCACCGGCATGTTTGTGCTGGGTGAACCCAAGATGACTCTGATACAGGGATCGAATTACAGGTTGATGGTTTCAAAGTATAACGATGGGCACATTGGTGCATTTATAAAACCAGATGCTAATATTAAATCTGTGAAATCAGAAATAGATTCTGTTGTGTTCGAGGTGTTTCTATGGGAATATTAGAAGAAATAAGATCGAGTACAGACGGAATAATAGGTTCATTTATCGCAACGGATTCGGGCAAAGTTGTAGAATCAGATGTCCCGGCTTTGTTTGAGGATGAACTTAATAATGCTTCGGAAAGCCTTTCATATCTTGCAGAGATCGCGCAGGAATCCAAGGATTTTGAATCAATTTTGATCGAAGCACAAGATGGTTATGTCTCTTTTACAAAAAGTAATAAGGACACGTATCTTGGTATTATTGCATCAGGCAATACAAACCTGCAAGTTCTGAATATCATCACCAAAAAAGCAGCAGCAAATCTTGAAATGCCAGAGCAAGCAATATCAACCAAACCTGCACCCTCCAATCCAATTAAAAATATTGATATGTTGGATGGCATCAATGAAAGGGATCGGGATGCTATTTTCTCTGAAATAATTGGAAAGATCCAGATCCTTTATGGGCCAAAGGTCGCAACAATGCATCTTGATGAAGCATTGGCTTCTGTTAATGCGACAAGGGATACGACCAACCCTGATCAGATCGCACAGGCATTGAACGTACTTGAAAACGGTGTGCTGAAAAAAATGATGGGGAACAATGCAAAATTGTTCATTGAGAAGATCATAAGTAGTCATATGCATTGAATCGTCTTCATAGAATCCGACCGATTCAGGCAACATAATTATAATTATAATTATAATTAATTATATCAAAAATAAGATTGGAGGGAAAATATGGTATCGATCGCAAAGCATGCAAAAGAGATGTTTTTTGGTGGGACAATTGTCACGATCCTATTCTTTTTGGTAATTGGGTTCATGTATCCTGCTACCAATGTTGATGTTTCTAATGGGAACACTATGCCGTTCTATACTGATGGACAAAATATTATGGGACAATGGACGCACTGGTTCGCAAATTTATTTTTCACTGGTGCTTTGCTGTTGCTTGGTAAAGCATTATATTCGACATTTCTGAAAATGGATATGACTGAATGGAACTGGTTTGCATTTGGGTCATTTTTGTTGTTTATTTATGGTTTATCTTCGGTCGCAAGTGGTTTGTTTGATTATAATTTGTTCATGATTATTGGGGACTTATTGCTTCCAATCGGGCTTTTACTAATATCCTATTCCGTCTACAAGATATACGAACCGTTCGAGGAGGCGTGAATAATGGATTTCATACTCATAAAAGAAGCATACATTGATCCTATATATCCGATCATTGCATTTATTGCATTTGCAGCATCGGGATGGGCTGCATATAATGGTTACAAACTATACAATGTGACCAAAGGCGCATCCGACTTTTGGATGTTCCTCTCTGCATTTATGGGAAGCATAACTGTGTATTCAGGCTTGCTATTTGCAAGAACAACATTCCTGGTAGAATTCGAGATACCAATAAAAGCCCTGCAGGACCTAACGATCATTGCTGCTGCAGTTTATGCAGCACTGGCTGCAATTTATATAAAAAGGATGTTTGACACACTTTCTAAATAAAAAGACTACCCATTAATGGGTTTTCTTTTCATTCTTTTTTTAGATTCTTATTTTGACTTGATCCCTGTATTCAAAACAACGTAGAGCGCAGCAACCATTCACCGAACCCGCGTCCCTGGGGCCACTTCCGCCTCGGGCATAAGCAGCACCGCACCATCAGTATCGCCTGCAAGCACCATGCCCCTTGACTCCACCCCACAAAGTTTTGCAGGCTTGAGGTTTGCAAGAACAACAACCTGCCGCCCGATGAGCTGATCAGGGTCGTGTGTTTCCTTGATGCCGGCAACCAGTTGTCTCGGTGTCTCTTCGCCTATATCGACCTCAAGACGCATCAATTTGTTGGATTTCTTAACCGGTTCGGCTGTAACAATCGTTCCAATCCTGATATCAATTTTTGAAAAATCATCAAAAGTGATATCTTCTTTAGTTTCAGTCTGTATTTCTTTTTTTACTTCTACTTTTTTATCCATTTCGTTCACTTTTCCTGATCGTTCTTTTGTACTGGATTCCTTTGCAAGCGCTTCTGCAACTCTTTTACTTGCGATCTTCGCCATCTCCTCGGCCTTGTCATCCTCTATCTTCTCAAACAGAATAGTAGGCATTGGAAGCGGTGTTCCGCTATTGACCAATACTGTAGCATCACTATATGTCGCAGCATGAATATCGTCACTCATTCCGATCTGCGCCCATGCCTCCTCCATTTTTTGAGGCAGCACAGGTTCGAACAAAAGGATTAGTGCCTTTGCGATCTGAATACAGTTCGCAACCACTTTTCCACAGGCGGCCTTGTCTTCCTTGATAAGTTTCCATGGTTCATTTGACTGGAAATACCCATTGCCGTAGGATGATAGAGCCATAGCGGAATCCACAGCCTTCTTAAACTCATATTCTTCCATCGGTTCGTTGACCTTAGCAATCGTGTCGGTAATCTTATCCAGCACATCCTGATCGATCTCACCCTCTGGTATCTCGCCAAAGTTCTTGTGAGTGAACAGTAATGTCCGATATAGGAAATTGCCAAATACAGCAACAAGTTCGGTGTTGATCTTTTCCTGGAACACCTTCCATGAAAAGTTCAGTTCTTTTGTATGTGATGTGTAACTTGTCAGGTAATAACGCAGAAGGTCAGGATGGAATCCATGGTCAAGATAATCCTCTCCGACCCAGACAACATATCCACGGCTTTTTGAGAACGTCTTATCCTCGATCTTCACCATTCCAGAAGCCACAACAGCCCACGGCTGGCTGTAACCTGCACCTTTTAGCATTGCAGGCCAGAAAATGCAGTGGTGGTAGGTGATGTCCCCGCCAATGAAATGGATGATCCTTCCATCGCCTTTCCAGAACTTTTCCCAATCCTCATTATTTGCTTTTGCCCATTCCTCAGTAAATGCAATATATCCGATCGGTGCATCTACCCAGACATATACAACAAGGTCGTCACGTCCGGGGTATTTCACACCCCATTCGAGATTTCGTGTAATACACCAGTCCGTGAGTTCCTGCTTCACCCAGCCGATAGCATAGTTTCTTGCGTTTGATGTGCCACCCATGCCTTCAAGATATTCCAAAAGGAAATCCTTGAATTCGGATAATTTAAAAAAGAAATGTTCCTGTTTGCGATATTCTGCAGCGCCGCCGCAGATGGTACATTTTGGCTTTTTTAATTCACCGGGTTCGAGATGTTTCTCGCAGCCCTGATCGCATTCGTCGCCGCGCGCGTTCTCACCGCAATATGGACAAATTCCCTCTACATACCTGTCAGGCAAAGATCGGTCACAGTCCGGGCAGTATGCGATCTCGATCGTCTTTGGATATGTGTAACCGTTCTCAATAAGCTTGTTCACAATCTCGGTTGTACGGTTATGATTTTCAGGGTCATCCGTAGTTCCGAATGCATCAAAATGTATGTTCATATCCTTGAACGTCTCATCAAAATGCTTGTGGTATTTCTGGACAAGGTCTGTTGGTGTGATATTCAATTGTTCTGCATTGACCACGACCGGCGTGCCGTGTGTGTCTGAACCGCATACAAATGTCACTTCTTGCCCTTGTTTTTTCAATGACCTGACAAAAATATCGGCAGGTATGTATGTGCGCAGGTGCCCTACATGGGCTTTCCCGTTTGCATAGGGAAGTCCACAGGTTACAAGCACAGGTTTATCAGATGGAAATTTGGACATTTTGTTTCTCCATGTATTATTTTAAATTTAAATTTAAATTTATAACGTATTGGATGTGTGCAATAATAAAATATATTTCGCTTGCTACAATTAAAGTTAAATGATTGGGGAGGGAAAGCTTTTGAATATATAGGTTCATCATATAAAGGTAGTAATACAAACAATTGTAGAGGTACCAGATGAGTTCAAGTTATACACCTTATCGCTATTATAGCAAACAGGATAAACCAATTCCACATGAACAGCCTGATCCAGTTCCGGATAAAAGAAAAGGACGAAAAAAACAGTACATCACTGTGATTGTAATTCTATTATTCATCATTGGTGCAAGTTTTGCTGCAATATACTACGGGGCAGGCGGGGAATTATACCCTAAAGACGACAGGGTGGCAGTGATCTATGTGCAGGGTACGATGCTCTCTGGCAGCGTTCCCGGCGGATTTGGATATGTGACCTCTGAGGAGATATCTGATTATATCCAGGATGCCGTTGAGGATGATTCGGTTCAGGCAATTGTTCTTCGTATCAATAGCCCGGGCGGTTCACCGGCTGCGGCTGAAGAGATTGTCACAGAAATCAAGAAAGCACAAAAATCAGGGATACCGATCGTTGTTTCTATGGGTGATGTGGCTGCAAGTGCCGCATATTATATTTCTGCACCAACTGACATGATATTTGCAAATCCATCGACAATGACCGGAAGTATTGGTGTCATCTGGACATTCCAGAACATGTCAGGATATTATGAAGAAGAAGGCGTTGAGTTCCATATCGCCAAGTCCGGCGAATTCAAGGACATGGGTGGTTCATGGAGAGGGCTTTCTGATGATGAGAAAGAATATGCTGATACGGTTATCATCGAAGTTTATAACAATTTTGTGAATGAAGTTGCAACCGGTCGCAACCTGAGTCGCAGCGATGTCAAGGACCTCGCAGATGGGCGCATATACACCGGAACAAAGGCTAAAAGTCTGGGGCTTGTTGATGAATTTGGGAACATGTATGATGCCATCAAAAAGGCAGGCGAACTTGGCGGGATAGAAGGTGAGCCTACTGTCATTTATATGAATAGGCCAACCCTTTCCAGATTGCTTTTTGGTTCTGATGCAGGGTCGTCACAAACCGTGGAACAGTTTGCGGCTTATTTTGAAGATAATCCTTTTGGGAAAATAACGGCTTAGGTCACTTGACCATAGTAAGAGATATTTACGCCATAAACTTTGGTTACTTGACCATAGTAAGAGATGTTTGCTCCACATATATGTAGAAAAGGTTTATATATAATTCAGATATATCTATAGAATACATTATATCATAAGTCTGAGGGGATTTAATGAATAAAATAGATATCTTACAAAGATGTCTGCATACGCTTACTAACGACAGTAATGTCATTGGCAGTGCAGTATCTAGTAAAAATGGATTAGTCATGGCAACTGATTTGCCAGACGGTATAGATAAGAACTCTTTTTGTGCAATGGCAGGGTCACTATTTGATGGAATACAGACCGCCGCATCTGCGATTGGAAAACATGGTGTCCAACATGCAATAACACATATAGGGGACGAGGTTTTCATTGCCCAGCTTTGCGGCAATTCTGCTATTTTGCTGGTAAATGCCCAGTCAGGTATAAAAATGGATAGTTTTATGCATGAGATGACATCTACCGCAAATACGATTGGAACTTTAGTTGGATAAACTGCAATTTTTGATTAAATGACGATATGGTATGGGTTACGACCCATCAACCATTCTGGTCGGTTTCGATTTGTATTTGTTTATCTGATGAAATGTAGGTGCATATTTCAAATACCTAAAACCCCATGCATCAACCCCGCCGCAGGCGGCATGTTCCATACCTGCCATCCATTCACATTCGCAAAATACGCAGTTTCTATGTAGGGCAATCCATACAAAAACAGATGTATTGACAGCGATTGAAACTTCGATATGTATTCAAGGCAGTGGTGAAGGACGGTGCCGCGCTACGCGCGGATGGTAGCGTCGTTTTTATTTTCACCCATAAATCCGCATACGCTACAACACAACTTTAGACCGACTAAACAAATACGTT
>JAUSPM010000023.1 GCA_030655675.1 Methanosarcinaceae archaeon
ATTTTAAACTTAGAACCCGGAACACAAAAAATGTCATGCATCGAAGAGATCCCATACATCATAATGCTCAGCCGTGCAACTCCAAAACAGTGCGAGGAGTTTGTCAAAAAGAATACGGATGAGATATACTATGTACCCGGGGGATACAAGATCCGCGGTGTCCCTCTTGTAGGGGGGAATGCGATCCCTGTTGGTATCAGCGGGTCGGACCTTATTTTCCAGTTTGTCAAACCGTGCAGCGGACTTTATGTACTGAAGATCGAGGACGCACAGGATGAGATCGAAAAGGTGCGCGCTGAATTTAAGAAATGAACTTTTTTTGGATTTCCTGACATTGAGTGGTTTGTACCCAAAAACACTAAAAATCAATGCAAATTTTTAAACCGCAGAGATCGCTGAGGGACGCAGAGAAAAATAATACAATTCTCTGCGATCTCAGCGTCCTCTGCGGTTATTTTTCCCACAATTGATTTCCATACAATTCAATTGTTACAAATATTTCATATAATTGTCAATGATCAAGATGTAAAAATATTTCTACCTACAAACCCAATGACTCAACATGAATACTAAAGTTTCCATTGTTCGCTGTCCTGACTACTCGCAGGCAAAGGATGCGATCATTGAGTCACTCGAACTTATCGGCGGACTTGAAAAGATAATCAAATCGGGAGACCGTGTTCTTCTCAAAGCCAATATACTTGCAGCACGTCCGCCGGAGGATGCAGTCACCACACATCCTACGATTATCACGGCAATGTGTGAACTTGTATCCAATATCGGCGGCATTCCCATTGTTGGAGACGGTTCCGGCATCACACACCCGGGTGCGACCGCTGAGGCACTGAAGATTTCCGGTATCGAGGATGCTGCACAAAAATGTGGTGCAGAAATTGTTAATTTTGAGACTGCGGGATTTGTTGAGGTCGATGTGTCGGATGCAAAACAGTTCCCACGTCTATACATAGCAAAACCGATCCTTGACGCCGATGTTATAATCTCGCTACCAAAACTCAAGACACACGAACTGACATACTACACAGGAGCGGTCAAAAACTTCTTTGGTGCCGTACCATTGAAAACACGAAAACAGGCACATCTTCTTGCAAAACGCGACCTGTTCGGGGACGCGGTTGTTGACATATATTCGGTCGTAAAACCGCATCTTGCAGTCATGGACGGCATTGTAGGAATGGAAGGCAACGGTCCGGCACATGGTACGCCCATTAACTCAGGAATTATCATGGCAAGTTACGACTGTGTTGCGCTGGACATGGTGGCATCCGAACTTATTGGATTCGACCCGATGATGATCCCGACAAACCGCGCCGCGCTTGAGCGAAATATCGGCACAGGACAGGCGGAAGTTGTCGGAACACCACTCAATGATGTGAAGGTCAAATTCAAAAAATCGGCTGGCGGTATAACGACAATGGCACCGGCTTTCATAACCAGAAGGCTTGGTAATCTTTTCACAATGAGACCGCATATAGACACAGCAAAATGTATTCTGTGCGGCGCATGTGTCTTGAACTGTTCACCACATGCAATTGAAGAAGTAGATGAGAAACTTAAGATCAATAACGATAAGTGCATACAGTGTTACTGCTGTCGTGAACTTTGCCCACAAAATGCAGTTGATATACAAAAATCACTGGTTGCGAGGATATTGACACGAGGGGAATGATATTTGTTAATGGCACATTGCTTCACATCAATATGGGGAATTTTTCATATAATTTCATTAGGAAATTTACATCCTCTATTCCCCACACCCACATACCTTCTTCAATAGCCAATGATATCGCTTTTGAATCAATCCCAGAAGTAGCAATCATTACCTTTTCTTCCACTTTCATGTTTGATCTGGCCACCTTTGATGCAAATGCTCTTACCATCTTAGATGATACTGGCGATGTTTTCACTTCCGCAAGCCAGTATCCCTTTTTATACTGTGCTGCAATATCAAATTCATCCCCCTGAATTACCCTCTGCTCCACTTCGTCAAATTTAGGTAGTTTCTTTTCGTGGAGTGAGATACGACCGTCAAACGCCCTAAATAATTCCCTTACTCTGGACTCAACGCCTTTACCATTCTCCTGTTTGTATGCAGTTATCATTTGCTCAATGTTCGATTTGAACATATCCAATTTTATGCCGATCTCAGGTATGTAATCATCTTCACGAAGGGTAAACACATATTTCAACCAAAGTTTAAGCAGCGGATCAATAAGGGTGTACGCACTTCCATTTTTTCTCAAAATACCAGTCTCAATAAGATTTCGAAGATATCTTGAAAGTGAAGATGCAGGAATATGTGCATCTCTTGCGATCTCACTTGATGTGTGCGCTCCTTTTGCAATGGCAACCATAAGGTCAATGTAAGTGGCAAACCCTCGCCGGTCCAGTGAAATCTCTATGAATTCTGAAATATGTGAATAAAGAGTACCCTGTGTACTAAACAATTCATTTGCAATTGCATCGATGATATGGATATTTGATATCTTTTTATGACCCCTCTCAATTGCGAGGTCACTTATCGCAAATGTCAATATGTCCAGATAGAACGGATATCCCCCCGATATTGAAACCAGCAGGGATGTGTTTACATCACCAATAACCAGATCATCTTTTTTAAATTTCATTTTAATGAACTGGCGTGAGTTTTCATAATCGAATGGTGGTACGAAAACCTTTTCAAAATGACTGTATAATGGTGAATCCGCTTCACTCACCAAACGTTGCATCATTCCGATGGATGAACCTGAAATGATCCACCATACGTCAGGTTGCTGCATGATATTCTCTCTGAATATATCTATAGCAGATGTGTAGTTGTAATCGACAAGTCTCTGGAATTCATCAAGTATGATGATAGGTTTTGAATTCGTTTCCTTTGAAAAGATGGAAGGTATGTTTACTAATTGTTCAAATGATCTGCTCATATCAGTTTCTCTTGTCTCAAGAGCCATATCAATGGATGCAACTGTCTCCGGGCAGTATTTCATAGCGGTTCGCAACAGTTCCTTTGGTTTTTGACTTGAAATTCCACTAAGTTTTAGAGATTTGAGGTAGGCATACAGTATTGCAGACGAAAATTTCTCAATAAATTTATAGCCGTTCTCTATGCTCAAATAAACATATACGGGCAGTACATCGTCCTGCATCGACAACATGAATTGAAACATAATTGAAGTTTTACCGGACTTGCGCTGCCCAATCAATGCAATGTTCCTACGAGTATTGCGTTTGAAATTATCCATCCGCCTACCAAGCATTTGCAGAATGGCATCCCTGTCATGAAATTCAGGGCCTACTACCGGATCGCCTAACATAATTGATTTTACCTAATTATTATATGAACATCAACATATATGCAGGTCTGCATATATGAAGGCTTGCATGCATGCAGACCTGCATGTGCGAAAATCTGTATATTCCTGTTAAAAATAACGTGTTTGTTTAGTCGGTGTAAAGTTGTGTTGTAGCGCATGCGGACTAATGAACTGAAAATAAAAACGATACTACCATACGCGCGTCGCGCGGCACCGTCATCCACCACTGCCCCGCATACACATCGAAGTTTCAATTATACTAAACAATATCTGCTTTTTGTGACTTTCTGCCACAGAGAACGTAGCAACATTCTCTCTGTGTACTCTGTGGCTGTCAGATAAGTTCTAAATTATACTTGCGGAGTAGTATACTATCAGAGCACATGTATTTGCACCAATCGCATTTTGTAGGAACTGCGTATTTTGCGAATGCTGGCAGATAGTAACAATGGAACCGCGTCACTGTGAGAAAATTCCCCCTTCGGTCGATTTAACTCGAACTATATGTTTATAAAACATATACCACAAGAAAATAACCACTTGCGGCCACATTAATTCGAATTAAACAATCTTACAAAGATTGTCGGAAAAGTCCATATTCCGAGAGTCGATGATTTCGGAATATGCCGCCTGACGGCGGTCGCATTGTTTTTGTTTTCGATTATATATGTCTGATTTTTGCACTCAGCATATCACCTAAAAAATACTCTCAACTTATAACTCACAACTCACAAACTTCGCTCTTCCTCAACCAGTCAATATCAGACTGATACAATTCACGCAGATCACGCAACCCAAGTTTAAGCATAGCCACACGGCTCACACCCAGTCCCCATGCAAGAACAGGATGTTTGATACCAAGCGGTTCTGTAACTTCTTTTCGGAACACGCCCGCACCGCCAAGTTCTACCCAGCCCATGCCTTCAACATAAACCTCAGGTTCGACACTTGGTTCAGTGTACGGGAAATAACCCGGGCGGAAGCGAACATCCTCAAATCCCATCCTGTGATAGAACTCTGCAAGGCATCCAAGCAGGTTTGCAAATGACATGTTCTCATCCATAACAACACCCTCAAGTTGCTCGAACTCAGGAGTATGTGTCGGGTCAATTGTCTCGCGACGGTATGCCCTGTCAATACAAAATGCCTTGACAGGAGCCTGTGGATTATCTGCAAGATACTTGATGGTAACCGCAGTTGTGTGGGTTCGCAACACATTTTTGCCAGCGATCACCTCACTCCATTTACCACCCCATCCGGTCGAGTCAGTGTCGCCGCCATGCTCATGCATTGCTCGCACTTCGTCCTTATAATCGGAAGGCAGGTCAGATGTAGATGAAAGATGGAACGTATCCTGCATCTCACGCGCCGGATGATCCTGCGGCTGGAAAAGTGCATCAAAGTTCCAGAACGAACTCTGCACTATATCGCCTTTTATCTCAGTAAATCCCATCTCAAGGAATATCTGGCGCATCTGGTCGATCAGGCGCTGGTATGGATGGATCTTTGCACCATAGACCTGTTTTGGCTTTGTGTTAATATTATATGGTCGGAAATTCTTGTTCTTCCATTCCCCACTCTTTAGCAATTCAGATGTGATCTGGGTAATCTCTTCCTCAATAACGATTCCCTCAGCCACCAATGCCTTTCCTGCATCTGTGATAGTAATAAGCCTGTGTTTTTTCTCATGCTTTGACACAAGTTTTCGTTTAATAAGATCAGTTATGACATTCAGATTGGCACCCAGTTCATCAATGGTCTGTGCATGATCCTTGAATAATTCAAGCACAATCTCATCATCACCCATGTCCGAATTACCTGTAGGAACGATCATACCTTTGTCAACGTTTGCCCAACCTTTACGGCGGAGCCACCCTGTTGCAATCCCAACCATCTTTGGGGACAGGCGCTGTTTGAGATCATCAATAGAAGTCGGTTCTGATATTGCATCGATTATCTGGCGCTCCGGTAGTCCATCCTTTGCACATTCGATGCCTTCTGCTGTCAGCAGATACGTTTCAATAAGTTCCTCATCAACCCGCGCAAGTCCCACCTCAGCCAGCAAATATGCTGATTGCATAGTTGTCTCTATCTTTAAAAGTGATTCCTTTGCAAGTTCCTGCGGAGTTGCAGATGATGAAAGTTCATCCAGTGCAAGCAATACGTTTTTGTCATTGGTTGTGAGGTTGTACTGAGCGCCCATAATAATTACACCTGATCTAATTTACCTATAACTATAACTGTAATTATAATTGTATCAAATTATCTAAACAATTTTCCGTTGGATCAATACTGCCTTTACTGCCTATAATCCATATTCATCCAGTCTATCCCTTGCAAGTTCACGCAATTCCTGATGTTCGGTCAGGAAATCGGACATGAGTTCGGCAGCAAGTGATTTACAACTGCCGCACATACGCTCACCGCCAACACATTCAGAATGGAGTTCCATGAGTTCCTTATCATCATCTATCAAATGGAACAAAAGCAGTTCATACACAGAACAATTCTCAGGTTCTCCACCAAGTTTTTTCTGCTCATCAAGTGTCACACGTCCGCCCGTCTTTGCACGCTTTACCTTCTTTGAGGCTTCCTTTGGATCATCAGTAAGAGCAATAAGACTTTCAGGAATACTACTTGACATCTTGCCGCCCTGAAGCCCTGACATGAACCTGTGATATGTTGCCGCAGTCGGCATGAATCCATATCCTCCAAAATCCAGTTCCACCTGACGTACAGCATCGATTATCGAAGGATAATCATCAGTCCCGAACACATCAACATGACCTTCAAAGAGTTTAGCATCACCGGACACACGCTCTGCAACTTCTGCCAGTGCACCATCCGGTGCAGCTTTGCCGCGAACACTTATGTATTGGTTGCCTTTACTATCCTCGCGTCCTTCGATCTTGAACATGTTCATCTTGTGCCCAAGTCCGCGCGTCAAACGGATATGTGGGTCCTGGTCTGCACCCACCGGAATAACTGTGGGTTTTGGCCCCCCAAATTCAGATAATTGTGGCTGAAGAATGTCTGCACTCTGGGTAAGTGCACTGATCATGTGAGAGATGTTAGTCTCTCCGCCAAAACCATATATTGCGCTGAGTTCTGAAAAGTTCGCCTTGATACCAAGCTCGAATGCGAGATCCTTTACAGTGCTTGATTCGGACTGGAAATAAATAAGCCCCTCGGGTTCAAATCCAAGTGCTATCAAACTAAGTATATATTCATTGATACCTAACTCACGGCATTTTTCCCATGACATGCCACGAACCGAATGTGATTCCCGATCGGCAATGCCTACAAACGCATCGCCACCCATCTGCTGATGCCAGATTATCTCTTCCATCACCATCTTACCGCCAAGATGAACCTTTCCTGATGGCATGAATCCGCTCATTACCGAAAATGGCGTCTTGTTTTTCATCGCATCTGTGATGAGATCGTAACTTCTGTGACCGAATATCACGTTTCTTCGCATGTACTTGTGGGGTTTGGCAATATCAGGAATTACCGTATCAAATGGCAATATCCCGAATTCATCGAATAGTTTGGAATAATCGTCAATATTCACTGCGCTCCATGGGTCAAGTTTCACATTCATACGGTTCCTCAATGACTTTTACTTATATTTACTTATATAATAATTACAACTAAAATCAACCATAAAAACACGTAAATGTATGTAAATGTTCGTATGTGTCGCCGTTAAGCTAACCTTGAAATACGATTATAGCCAATAGTTTATTATCTGCATATAATTCAATTGTACATAGGAGGGTTTTATTGTGACGGATAGAAAATATATGATTAAAACTAAATGTCGAAAAGATGAAAATGGCGATATCAAATCAGATTCCTGGATTACCACTTCAAAATTACTGGAAGTGGAAGGACACACCCACTATATCGTATTTTATCCTACAGAAGGTGAAGATATAGGCAAAAAACATTATGTTCCACTTGCCAATATCCACTACGTTAAAGAATTATAATTTATCTTGCATATCAATGCAAGATTCTTTTTTGCTTTTCTATCTTTTTATATTTCCAACATCTCAAAATCGTAAGGCACTTTCGCATCTTCCGGTATCTTGGACACCAATTCCAAAAAGTTCGGATCATGCATCAAACAAACATGCCTCTCGCCCTTGAACTGTGGATATGAACGGATCTTACCCCAGATACTCTTGAGCGACTCATTCTCAATATTGCCATACTCAAAAGGCAAGTAAGGACACGGTTTTACAGAACCGTCAACACAAACATGCACCCATCGTTGTCCTGCCATACAACCCAGCATCTCACCCTCAAAGAATGTATTGGAAAATATCCTTGGTCCGCCTTTTGTGGAATTTATCCTGTGATACATATCAAGAATCACCTTTCGGTCATCATCTGAAAGTATCGCATCACCTATTTTTTTAGGCACCGATTCCCACAAGGAGAACTCGTGAACCCCCAATTCCGATGCCAATTCATACATTGCAGGCAGTTCATCGATCCTATCAGGCGCAACATGCGTTGTCATCGTAACCAACAGACCGGCATCGAGACCGTGTTTGATCGCTGCAGTCGCTTTCTCATACGCACCATCAAGCCGCCGTACTGAATCGTGTTTTTCAGGGTCGGTTGAATAAATACTAACCAGCAAACTATGAAGTCCGGAATCTTTTAGCCGCTTTGCAACTTGTGGTGTGATCTCAGTCCCGGGCGTGAATATATTTACGATCGCACGGTCCTTGTCAACGTACTCTATGAGTTCAAATATCTCTTCCCGCAAAAGTGGATCGCCTTCAGTAAATGTGATAATAAATGCACCCATATCAAGCGCTTCATCGATCGCGCGTTTGATGGAATCAATATCCATATCGCCTTCTCCGCCGCTTACAACACAGTGTTCACAATTGCACTTGCACTCACGTGTGATCTCAAACGATGCAGTCTCAGGAACATATTTCCCAAGTGCGATCTGGACTTCTGCATAAAGAAGTCTTTTGAATGCCTTACTCGGAATAGGAGGTAGCCATGTTGATGCAATTACTCTTTCCCCATCAACCAGTGCCGGCTTCTCATCCTTGAGACGGACATTTATCTTGTTCAGGAACGGAGTGCACACAGCACGCAAATGACCGGATGCATTCAACTGTAGAATGCCATCCGGATGTTTCGAGTTTATATTTATTGACAAGCCTGGAATCGTAAAAATGGTAATATCTGTATCATTGACTGAAGCATCGGTTTTCACGTAATATACCCCTTAATTAAAAAAATGTTGATTCGAATACATCAGCCTCTTTGCCGATGACAGTTTCGGAAGGATATACAACTATACCCTCATCTGTGATAGCATATGGATGCATGATCTCATCGTGCTTCACACCACGCATTTTGATTATCTCGATAGCACGGACACGATTTCCACCAACTCTTGTCACATGCAAACGAATCACACCTTCTGACAAGTATTCCTCCACACTGAAATTCTCCAGATTGTTGTGGAGTTCGCTTGTAATCAGTGTTGTACAATCGAAATTCTCCAGATTCTTGATGAATTCCATAATCATGTGCCGGACAGTTGTTTCGTCAGATGATATCTTAAGAGACGTAATGGAATCAATGAAAAGACGCTTTGCCCCTATCTCTTTTACCTGTGTAAATATCTGTTTTAGGAGATTCTCAACCGTTGCGGTTTCCACATCAGTGATCCCTTCTGTCTTAGCAGACTCTTTGATATACCGCCCATATGCGATGGGGTTTGCCCGGATTATCCGCAACTTATTTTCTTTAATTGGTCGTTCAAGGTCCCAGTTATGCCGCCACATGTTTCTAATGATACGTGCCGGCGACTCTTCAAGTGTAACATATACCCCGGGATCACCGTAATTTTTGATCCCATCATACAAGAATTGAATCCCAAAAGTAGACTTCCCTGCACCCGGACCACCGGTTAGCAGAATAACATCATTCTCGATAAATCCACCTTCTATAAGTTCATCAAGTCCAGGAATTGCAGTAGGCACACGAGTCATATAAATATAAATAAATCTAATAGAATAAAAACATGAGGGTTTTAACCACAACCCTCACGAGAAAAATTAGTTCACTTTTTCTGCAAATGCAAGTGTACCGCTTATACGGTTTATCTTGATCGTTACAACATCACCTTTTATGACACCAGGTACAAATATTGTGAACTTTGCAAGTTTGGCTATTCCATCGCCTTTGGAACCAACCGCATCGATCCTGACCTCATATTCCTGACCCTCTTCAACGGCATCACGAGGTGCTGAAGCAACAGCTCTTCTTTTCTTGACAGGCCTGTGTGCACCACATGCAGAACATTTGAGTACCAGTACCCTATTATCCTTAATAAGTTGAGTATCCGGACGGGAACATTCGGAGCACATAACATACTCTTCCACATAAGACTCAATGTTTGATCTCATCAATTCTTTAGGGAACCTTCCCTGAAATATTGCACGACCGCCTTCCATTTTGCCGGCTGTACCCATTTCACGGGTTAAGAATTTCATGAGATGGTCTGCGTCTCGGTTCAACACATCTACGATATTGCTGAAATTATCCAAAACTGTGGTCTTACCCTCTATAAAAACTTTAGGCTCAGGAATTACGAAACGGGCATCCGTAGTCTCCATATCCGGCAAATTTTTGATTGCACGGTCCAAAAGTGCTTCGTAATCATCCATTATTCACAGCCTCCGATAACTCATTAATTAAAGATTATTACTTAAAGGACCAGTTCTTGACCCTTATCAATAACAATTCGAACAGGTGTTGGTAATTTCTGTCCTGCTCTCCACATTGAATTTTTTGCTGCTTCAAAATGTTCCTTGTTAACAGAGACCGTAAATATCTTCTGGCCAACACTAACTCGTGCTGCAGTTGATACATTCTTACCGTATGCTCCTCGCATACCACTTGATACACGGTCAGCACCAGCGCCAGTTGCCTGTTTGTTCTCCCTCAGTACTTCGTGAGGATATACACGCAACTTTAGATGGAAACCTGCACGACCTGCTGCAGTTGTCAATGCCCTGTTTGCAGTAATACGTGCAGCCTCGAGTGCTGTGTGACGTATCTGGCATCTTTCCTCTACAACTAAAGTGACCTTGATTGGGAAATCTGCGGTCTTGTTACCCATATCGTAGTGAATGACCTGACTGCCGGGCACACCGCCCATGTATTTTCGTCTTGTGAATGAGCGCTGTTTTACGTTTCTATACATACTTGCTGGTTTTCGTACCATGAAATTAAGCCTCCTTGAATTAGTAGTGGAATTTAATAGAAAAAACCGACATCAATCGTTGCCATCTGATGCATTTGATCTAATAAATGATGTGTTATTTGAATTTTTAAAGTTTTATCGTTCGATATATACTCGACTAAAATATGTATCAAACACAGTTTTACCCCTAATTACCTATGGGTTTATAAGTCTTATCAGTAAAACCCTCATCGTTTTTCAAAAATGCAGACAACAGTCCAAAACATCCGGAAAGCATCATATTTCCAAATGGTGCCGCAAAATGCAACTTTGCCCATAATTCCGTGTTTTTAAGGGACTCTGCACCGTTTTGCAAAACACCACGTTTTGGCCCGGTCACCATCACAGACCGTATCGCATCAAAATCTAACGTATCACCGATGTAACACCCATGCCCGCCATCATTGAACACCTCATCAAATGTAAGTGTGCCCTCTGCAAGTCTGATTATATGATCCTGCAATTTTTCAAAGTCCATACTTGAAGTGTGATGCTCAAATAATGCCCTTACCCGATCATCAATAACAAGCGCACCAAGTGTGTGACCATTTCCTATATTCACAACAATTGACGGTTGCTCTGCTGCGGTGTCCAGAAGTGCACCAAATATCGCAGCCGGCCCGGTGTCCATGAACATCGCACTCACCTTATGATTATCCGCACCAACATAATCAAAACCACCACCATCAAAATAGCCACAATCAAGTATATCAAATGCAGATTTGATTCGAGTCAGGTACGGAGGAATATCACCATTATGATATGTGAAAAGGTCAATATCCCCTCCTTTTTTGATCTGCTCTTCAAAATGCCTGAACCTGCCCACACGATTACTCTCATCCGGTGAATCGCCATGATCCTGAAGCGCAACCGCAAATCTGATCTGTTCATCAGCCCCCAAATCTAAATTTAAACCTAAACTAGAACCTAAGCCTACATTCACCCCAAACTGTGAAAGTGCACCAAAAATTGCATCAGTATCAATATCCTGCAACACGATCGACAAAACATCATCTGGCAAGGAACCCACATCCCGCTCATCAATAAGCGTAACACCTATTGAACGCACCTTCTCAAGATTGTCATTGATCGTAAGTGCAGCATTTTTTGTAGAATATACCAGAAGACCTTTGCCAATATGTTCTTTTATCGCGCGAACACATGGCCCGCCCCCCATGATGCCACCGGTTAACACAATATCCCTGCCCTCATCAGTTGCCCCCTGTATCCTGTTTGCGATTATAACAGTAGGTGAAGGCATCACCATGATCAAGCTGTTTTCAACCTCTTTTTTTGTATCGTACAGCAGAATATCCTGCGTTCCGGTCCCAATATCTATTGCCAGTATTTTCATAATCAAAATCGTATGATTCATATACCGACTGAGGTATAAATACTTCGTATGAATACGTCCACCACTAATAGCACTCATCAACATAAGAAAAATACACACAGTCCATACAATTTTTTTCTTGTGACGATCTCAACATCAAGAGCGGAGAAATATTGTAAGGGAAATGGAACTATTGCAAACCCTGAAGATGCAGATGATATATCAGGACAGGTCATGAGAGACATTATCACACAAAATGGGCATTTTGTCGTGAAATATTCACTCATAAGCGATGAGTTGAATGAAATACAGGATGTTATAAGATCTGCAACTGAAACTGACGCAGACATAATAATCACAAGCGGTGGCACTGGGCTTGCATCAAGAGATGTCACCATTGAATCAATTACACCAATGCTTGACAAGGAAATGCCAGGTTTTGGAGAACTTTTCAGGCACAAAAGCATCCAGCAGATCGGCACATCAGTTATATTGACGCGGGCAATTGCAGGAGTTATAAAGAACAAGGCAATATTCTGCCTCCCGGGTTCCCCCAATGCTGTACAACTGGCACTTGATGAGATAATTATTCCAGAAGCCGGACATATCGTTAAGCACACAAAAGAGTGAGCAAAACATGCCATGCAGGGGTTTAATGTTGATATTGTTTTTATATAATAACGTATAATGTATTATATACTGAAATAAAATTAAACGATTTATCCGATCATTAAATTATGTTTGGATATTTATTTGTATATTTATTATCACATTAATTCGCACACAAGAGGGAAAATAAAATGTCAGGATATTCACTGGGCATCAAGGAAATCGATGACCACATCGGTAGAATCAGAGGAGGGAGTAATATAATGATGATAGGCCCCCCTATGAGCTGTAAGGATGACATTATAAACATCATAATATATAATGGTGTAAAAGACAATGATGCAGCGATCGTTGTATCTACCCGTGAACCCGGCGAACGTGTTTTTAATTGGTTCAAAGAAAATAAACTGGACATCTCTAATGCAAATATAGGAATTGTGGACTGTGTCACAAAAACACTTGGCATGGGTGCTGCTGACACTGAAAACATCAAACGTGCTTCAAGTCCTGTTGACCTTACCGGAATTGGTGTCAAGATCAGTCAGTTCTTTGAACAATTCCTGATGAAAAAGAACATAGCGAATACAAGATTGTGCATCAATTCCCTTTCTACCATCTTGATGTATTCCAATATCCAGACAGTTTTCAGGTTCCTTCATGTTTTCACAGGACGTGTGAAAGCCGCAAATGCACTCGGAATATATGTTGTTGAGGATGAGATGCACGATCCACAGACAATAGCCACTTTAAAACAACTCTTTGATGGAATGATCGAGATCAAAGCAAGTGGAGATGGGTATGCAATGAGAGTTGTAGGGTTTACTCCAAAACCAACACCATGGTTCAATTATGAAATGGATGGTATGAATTTGATCATGCAGGAGAGTGTTTAACCATGATTGAAACAGGCATTATTAAACTTGATGATTATCTTATGGGAGGCATTCCAAACGGTAAATCACTCATATATTACACTCATCCGGGCGTGGAAGGTAATGTATTCGGCATGCAGACATTATATCACAACCTTGCAGCCGGCATGAAATGTGTATTCGTCGCGTCAAGTTCAGACCCATCAATGATAATAGATACGTTCAATGAATTTGGATGGAACCTTGAGGCATATCGCGAGAATCTTATCATTGTAGATGCATATTCTGGTTTGATCGGGGCAACCTCTAATGAAAAATACATTGTTGGAGATCCAGAAAATATAGATTCACTAAATGAGACCATTGAGAAAGTGATTGAAGAACTCGATGATAAATCTGTCATCATGTTTGAGTCGCTATCAACCATAATGGACCTTTGCGGAGAACAGAAAACACTCGATGCAATTAAAAACTGGAATACATACGGTATGCTTTACGAACATGTGTTGATCTATAATTTCACTGCATGGCCATATGAACCAGAGACGCTTGAACATATGAAGCACAATCTCTTTGATGCAGTTATCACCGTGGGCGGTATTGCCGAACGGGTCATATTCGGACAGTATTTCGGTGTGCTGAAAGCAGAATGGAGTGACGTTGAACTTAAATCCATGTTGTTCAGGGTACTGCGACCTGGCGGAATAAGGATATATATTCCAAAGATCGTTGTTACAGGTCCTTTCGATGCTGGAAAATCCACTTTTGTACACGCACTTTCAACACGCGCGGTCTCTGTGGACAGAATTGGAACTACTGTAGCGCTAGACCACGGACATGTTGATTATAAGGGATTCAGTGCCGATATATTTGGAACTCCCGGGCAAGAACGGTTCGACCCGATCATTAAGATGCTTAGTGGAGAAGCCATGGGAATATTCCTTGTTGTCGATTCCACCAACACAAAAGACTTTGTGCGGGCAAAACAAATGCTTGAGATCACAAAAGCATACGGATTACCTCTTGTTATAATTGCAAACAAGCAGGACAAAAGTGATGCACTTAAACCTGAGGAAATACGAAAACATTTCAACATACCAGATAGTGTAAAGATATTGCCAGCGATTGCCGACAAAGGTGTAGGAGTCTTTGAAGCCTTTGAAAGTCTTGTAAACAAGATCACGGAGGTGGCATGATATGACTGACGTAATCAACATGCTGAATAAGATCCTTGACGATATAAAAAAGGTCGGTGGCGTGGAATCGTTAGTAATTGTAAGTCGGGATGGCCTACTTATAACATCTAATTTCCTATCAAGTAATGCAAGGGCTGAAACGTTTGCAGCAATGTCTGCTACAATGCTCGGTGCAGCAGAAACAGCTACAACCGAACTTGGAAAAGGCATACCTGACAGAGTGATCGTGGAGTCAGAACATGGAAAACTCATTGCTACCGGAGCAGGACCAAAAGCACTACTCGTCGTATTAACCAAGTCCGATGTGGGTCTTGGCCTCATACTTGTAGAACTTGAAAAAGCCGCTGAGAAGATCAAAAAAATACTCTGATGTATGAAAGACATTGATCTGCATTAAGGTAAAATCCCAGCAATGTTTTTTGTAACTATTCAGCCTATCCCAATTTAGCCTAAAATATTCACCTTATCCCATCAATTCCTGATAATATCAACTTATGCAATTGGGAAATATGGAACAA
>JAUSPM010000030.1 GCA_030655675.1 Methanosarcinaceae archaeon
CAGATACCAATTTAAATGGTTACATTGATCTTGAAGATTTAGAGAATCCAATAAATACTCTGGTGGATTTAACTGCACCCATTTCTATAAATGCTGCGGGACCAAATTACATCGACTATACTCAATTAAGCATGGCAATTAATCTGATAGACACTGGTGTTTCACAGAACGAATTCCAGGGTGATATAATCGATATGACTATAACAGTCACTTTGAATCAGGATGAAAGCCAGATTGTGGACTATTCGCCACTAACATAGGCCTAAGACAAAACATAGTGGACAGTCTCCTGTCCACTCCTTTTTCTTTTTTAAGGAAAACATACAAAAATCATAAAACCAAACGAAAAACAGACCATGAAAACCTTAAACACAATTTCAACAATATTATTTATCATAATTATCATGCCGCTTATAGGTGTAATAGTTCCAACTGGGTCTGTACATTTTATGACAGTATCAGGCGTCAGTATGGAACCAACTATATCAGCAAGTGACATAATCATAGTCACGCACGTAGATACCTCGCAACTTGCAGTTGGGGATATTATCTCTTTTCGTCATTTATTCGAGAATGCACAACGACCGGCTACAATAACCCACAGGATCGTGGGGATGTCAGATGGTGGGTATAGGACAAAAGGGGATTCACATACACAGGCAGACGACTACGTGGTGGCGCCGGAGGATGTGGTGGGTATCATGAAGTACAAAATACCTTATCTGGGGATGCTCGTACACTTTGCAGACACTGCGGCAGGATTGGTAGCACTTGTGCTCGCACCGGCACTGCTCATAATCGGGTCTGAAGTGCACAAGATAATCAAATACAAAAAAAGGACTGGGGTATGAACAAAATCATCAAGACATTGCTGATGGGCATGTTGCTCATCCAACTTGTATCTCTTGGCAGTACATACTCTTACTTTTCTGACACAGAGTATAGTGTTGGAAACACATTCACTGCCGCAGTCTGGGATACACAGGCAAGTTTTCTTGAGGTGAATACTTCCAAAACCCATCTCACAGGTACGGGTGACCAATCAAAACTCCACGGCACAACCATTCGGAACATTGGCAGTGAGAACATCACTGTTGACAAGATACAGGTGGATTGGAACACAACCCAGACAGGGATGGGGAATGTATCTGAAATAAAGATACGTGGGCAGGTTTTCTTTAGTGGCAGCAATCGATCGGGACAGGTAATTGATGGGATCGATTATGTACTTGAGCCGGGGCAGAATGCTGTTACAACGAATTTCAAGTTTGACGCATCGGTGTCATATCCATTTACCATTAAATTTATCATGAGTGACGGTGCATCGAAAACAGTCACCATAATTGACAACCTGAAAGTGCAAAAAATGAATAACTATGGCATTCTGGTAGTTGATTGTGATTATTGCGATGAAGACCATTGTGATGATGACCATTGCGATGATTAAGATGGGAATGCATGAAAACAAAGAACATCATTTTGGTATTGTTATCTCTCCTGACATTAATACTCCTGTTTAATTTTATAATTCCTGTCATAACAGGTTCGACTCAACTCTTAATTGTACTAAGTGGCAGTATGCACCCTGTAATGCGTGTTGGCGACATGGTGGTCGTGGAAAGTAAATCGCCGGATGATATCCATGCGGGTGACGTTATTGCCTACAACGATCCGGGGGGCACTCCGAATGTTATGATAACCCATCGGGTATTGTCAATAACCGAAGGTGAAGAACGTCTGTTCCAGACAAAAGGGGATGCGAATGAAGAACAGGATTCGTACCTTGTGCCTGCATCCAAATTGGTTGGTGAGATGGTTTTTGTAATTCCGTTTGCCGGATATCTGCCGGAAACAACCAAAAGTACATCCCTGTTTATCGTTATGATAATATTGCCTGCACTTCTGCTAGTATTGGATGAGGTCAGGAACATCATACAATACAGCAACCCAATACATATCAGAAAAACACAAAAAAACAAAAGGAAAATTCCACGAGTTCCGCTTTATGGCATACGAAGCAAACTTCTGGTTCGTATAGTATCGCTGAGCATATTGACTCTTGCTATGTTAATGCTCCCGACCATAATGGAAAATGAACATACTAATCTCGAATCGGAATATGTCATAAAGAACAATGGTTATTTCCAAAGTGTATATGTAATAACACCAGACGATATATCCAATAAACTTTCAATAACGCCCTGGTACATTGTTTTGCCGCAAAATGGTGAAAGTGTAATTATTTCGGATGAACAATTGGAGGTTGACATCGTCGCAGTACCGTATGCTTTGCCCGTATTCTGGATAATCAAATTGGCACAAACGAATTCGTATCTGCCATTTATAACTACAATAGGAATTTACACAACATTCATTACTTTTATTTCATTGCCTCTGTGGTATCAAAGATCAAAACACCGAATGCACAATAAACCAAAACACAGAAAACAATCTCTCATTAACCGAATGAGAAAATTATCCACACGGTTGGATTAAACACTCCGACTACATGAATCTATAAGCCACAGAGAGCACAGAGGACACAGAGGTAATGTTGCCACGTCCTCTGTGCTCCCTGTGTACTCTGTGGCAAAAAATTACAAAAAGTAGATATTGTTTAGCATATAATGGAAAAATTGTATATGCTCATCTCAATTTATTTATAAACCACCGAAGATCATTATAAAAAATGAAGTGTAACCTCTTGCGAGTGAAATTCTAGACACAGAAGGAAAGATACTACAGCCACAGAGAGCACAGAGTACACAGAGGTAATGTTGCCACGTCCTCTGTGCTCTCTGTGTACTCTGTGGCTGAATCGATAGTGGCAGAATAGAACGAAATGAACTAAACAAACACAAAAAAAGAAGTGTGACATCTTGCGAATGAAATTCTGGCCACAGAGAGCACAGAGGACACAGAGGAAAAGTTGCTACAATTTCTGTGCTCTCTGTGTACTCTGTGGCTAAATCGATAGTGGCAGAATAGAACGAAATGAACTAAACAAACACCAAAAAATTAAATCCAATCAGTAAAATATATTAATGCCAAATGCAAGATAGTGGTGTTCACGATATAACTAAATATCAAAAACGGGGTTTTTCAATTGAATTTAACAAAAATTAAAATAAGAAATTTTGCACTCAAAAATTACAAGGTAGTTTTTGCAGTGTTCAGTTTAATGCTGATCGCATCATTATTTTTCACATACAATGCATACACTGAGACTACATACAGGACCGACCAGGTAATATCCTCCTCATACACACATTCTGGTAATTACGAATTCACAGCACCGGTAACAGAGAAAAACCCCCTTTATCCATTAGGTACAAAACTCGAAATGGGTAAACCTGCATATTTTTTAAGTGTATCACCCACCATGGATATGTCATTTACATACAGTCTAAAAGCAACAGATTCCGCAGATGTGGATGTAGAACTTAAACCAATGATCGTTGCCACTGCAAGTGGCAGTACGGATGATGGAAAAAAAACATTTTGGCAAAAACAGTTTCCAATCATATCATCAGGAACACAGGAATTAACGAATGCAGAGTCATTGATCTATCGATTCAAAATTGATATTCCAAAAACCGAATCCATGGTCAGAGATGTTCAGGACCAGATAAAATATTCACAGGACATGAAAATCGAACTTGTGACATACGTTACATATCAAGGCATAATAAATGGAAAAACTGTCACAGGAACAGAACAATTCCCAATACCCCTTACAATAACATCGTCATACTATCAGATGCCACAAAAACTTGATGGTAAAAAAATAATAGATACGTACGAAACAAGGAAAACCCCGATTGACCCTCCATTTTTATCTAAAGCGCTGCCTCTGATGTCACTGTTATTTTCATTTGTATTGCTGGTTTTGTTGGTTATATGTAAAAAAGGATGTACCATTGTTGCTCAATCACGAATTGATGAATTTGAGCACAAAAATAAAATTGAAAATGAATATTCCCAGTTCAAAGAATGGATCAGCAACGGAATATTTCCAAATGATACCACTCTACTCACAAAGATCGAGATCAAATCTCTTCAGGACATTGTAGATGCTGCTGTTGACATGAATGAACGAGTAATTCATGATGCTAATGCAAGAATATTTTTTGTGATACATGGCAGTTTATTGTATTATTTCAGGAAATCAAAATCGAATAATCTTTTTATATCTGACGATTCGCAGATGGGATATGACGATGGTCTCTAATTAAAAGTGTGATTCAATTTCAGCAATATCAAAATAAAAAGATGTGAACAGTATAAAACTTGCATATCAAAAAAGAAGTCTTCTGCATTATACACTCCATAAAACGATTCGATGCGTTCCACATACTAGAATCAGAATTCAACGTAACCGCAAGCATATCTGAAAAACTTATTACCACCCTATTTGAGATCGGATCAGATCATCCCCTGCCCTGTTATCGTGAATCCGGTAACAGAGGTTTCGATGAAGGTATGCGCATGATCGTTTTTGATCAATGATATTAAACAACAAAGAAGCATTTGCATTCATTTGTAAATCTTCATTCCGTGACCGACTTTTATAACTAATACAACAAGTATACCTTCGTCGATATCCAGAATTACTCTATAATCACCCACTCGCAATCGATATACAGAATCACCAACAAGTTTAGTCACATAGGATTGTGGTCTGATCCTGATGCGTTCCAGTGTAGAAATTATCCTCTCTTGAATGCTTTTTTCCAATTTTTTCAATTGCTTTAACGCTGCACCTGAGAAAATGATCTCATAGGTCATAATCCCAGTTCTTCCTTAACCTGTGCAAGCGTGTGGAACTTTCCAGCCTTAATTTCAGCACGAGCTTCTGCAATCTCCTTTTTTGTTTGCGCATTTAGTTCCTTTGTGTCTTCGACCAGGTCCCAGATAACTTCTTCATAAGTTTCCTTGTCAAACAGTTTCCTATTGACCAATTCATTGCGAAGATTATCACTTATTTGAATAGTAGTTGTCATAGTATACTATAGTGCGATATAGTGATATAAGATTTTCCTCCACCAAAAACATATATGCCACGCACATCATGTATCCATTATGAAAATAATAGGCATTGCACGCGAAACACTTGATTTCATCCTTCATGTCAGTGAATCCTCTGCTCCCAATGAGTTTGCAGGACTAATGCAGCAGATAGACGGGGTCATAACAGATATCATGATACTCCCCGGAACAGAATCAAGTGATAGAAATGCCGTGATAAAATTGTTCATGATGCCAAACATCAAGTCCGTAGGCTCGGTTCACAGCCACCCTACCCCGAATGTAACTCCCTCAAAAGCAGACCTGCGGCTTTTTGGAAAAACAGGAAGTCATCACATCATTGTTGGGGCACCGTATAATGAGAAAAGTTGGAAATGCTATGACTCCGATGGACAGGTGCAGGACCTTCCGGTGCTGGATATTGAACTCGAAGAGCCGGAAATTCTTTGAGTCGTTTAAGTGTGCGGTAGTGCTGGATATATTCCAAAAACTTATATCTTACTCAAAACAAAATTCCGGACCTTTTCACTCAACCGGAAACCACAGGAATTCGTAAGAGTTCAATCTTTCCAATCTTTGACAGTGCGATAAGTGGAGTCGAATTGGATACTGTGGTCATATTATCCAATAATCCTTTCAAGAGTGTTCAAATCATCTTCAACATCTTCGGTAGTATAGTTGATTGGAACACCGCTACTATCCAGAATCGTAAGCATTTCCCATTTGTTCCGTGTACCCGCCAGTTCAGCAGCCGTACCAAGAGATAATTTACCTTCCCTGTATAATTCAATAGCAAGTGTCCTCTTTATAAAATCGGGCATATCGCTTTCACTAACCTTGACTGATGATGGAAAACTAGATGGGAAACTAACTGTTGTCTTTACTTCGCTCATTTTATCAAGTAACAATTTGGTTTTTGTTTAGCTAGTGCAACGTTGTGGTGCAGAATGTTAATGAGTTCATGATAAAAACGATTATATCACACGCGCGTAGCGCGGCGTTGCCCTACATATACATCGAATATTCAATCGCTGCCAGCGCATTCTATAATTTTTAATTGTATATAATCTATAAGATTATGTAGTCCAAGTTAATGCGAACCAAGTGAGCATTTTCTTGTAGTATATAATTTATAGAATTGTATTTGTTCGTATATACCCCTTATTGCAAGAGCAACAAAA
>JAUSPM010000032.1 GCA_030655675.1 Methanosarcinaceae archaeon
TCCTGAGTTCGAATCTCAGCGGGCCCATTGAAAACTTTTTCTTCTTCCGATGGTGTTTTTAGTAATAAATTGAGTTGTTTTTCTAGTGATTCAACTCTTGTTTTAAGATCAGATTCTTCATTTGGTTGTACAACTATGTTTCCATCAAAATCTTTGTTTAAAGAGATTACAAATAAAGGTTCGCCATTGTTATCTACTTTAAAAACGTGTGCTGTTTCCCCCGCAAGATGTGCATACGCTTGAGGTAATCTTATCAATGGATAAACAATATTTCCTTTGGGCCTATGCTTTATAATTTTAAACTTTCCTATAGATTCCATTGCAACCACTTGATGTTCAATGGTTGTTCAACCTTTGTATAACTTTCTATTGGTCACACATATTAAAAACGAGTGTTTAGTTTATTATCTGATCTGATCACACATATTAAAATGTGTTATACAAACGTGTAATTGAAAAGCCTTATTAACACTAAAATCGTACTATTTGTATCAGCAGATGATTGATTGTAAAATTGTTTAAATGTCAATTTCAAACTTAAATCTCCATAAAAGAAACCTTTAATAGATATTAAAACGTAAGATAATTGAATAAGTTATTAACAAAAAATGTAGTTTCATAGGAAATACAAGCAAATCCATTACAGATCCGCCTGCATAATCCCATAAATAACGCAATTTATGATTATTTTGTATGCATATATCTTTTTTGGTATTTATTTGACATTCCTAATGGCTTTCATATCCAGAAATGGAATTATGAATAAACTCAAGGGAGGTAAAATCAATGGTAATAAATATCAATGCAAAAAGCGCAATCTCAATTCTCGCAGTTGCAGCATTACTTACAATTGTAAGTGGTATCAATCTGGGGAATCAAAATATAATTGCATTAGGAATGGACATGTTTAGTAAAGTCTTAATTGGACTTATAATCATAACCATCTTAATAAACTTGCCAAAAATATTAAGTTAGATGTAGACAACAAACCTAATATGAAATATTCAAAATTTGACTATCTTACTTTCAATCCTCCCAACAAGGAATATGTGAGATAGTCACTTGTTTTTTTTATAACTATTGTTTTAGTGAAATATAGCATTTTTGGTAACACAATACCCAATACAAAACTATACTTTCGCAACAAATACAAAATATATTTCTGATAGAAAAGGATTATTAATAATTAAGACATCGTTTTCAAGTGAGGTTAATTATGGAAACTGTCAAAGATGCAGTAATACAGATGATACATAACATGCCAGATACCACTTCAGTGAATGATATCATGGCTGAATTGTATTTTAGAGAGAAAGTCGATGCCGGATTAAAAGCTCTTGATGAAGGTAGGGGAATCGAACATCAAGAAGTTAAAGACCGAGTTAAAAAATGGTTAGAATAATCTGGTCACCGAACGCGATCTCTGATTTGGAATCCATATGTGATTTTATTGCTTTTGATTCGGAGTATTACGCACATTCGTTCGCAAAAGGTGTAATTCATTCGATCTAAAATCTAATTCTATTTCCAAAATCTGGCAGAGTCGTGCCGGAATATAATCAACAGCATATCCGTGAGATTATTTATCATAAATATCGAATTGTATATCGAATTAAATCAGATGTTGTTGAAATTGCAGCCATAACTCATGGAGCAAGATTGATGGATAATATCCAGTGCTGACATCATCATTTCAAACACAATGCGCAATAATAATAACCAATCATACCCAATAAAAACACCTATGACCCTCCTATCCAAAAATGAACTCTCCGCACTAATATCAGGAACCCCTCCGCTTGTTGAGAACATGAGAGACGCCGACCTGCAAACACAACCAAACGGTGTCGAAATGACACTCAAACAAGTTGAAAGACTCACCGGCGCCGGAGCGGTCGATTACGACAACTCCAAACGTGTGATTCCAGGTAGCGAGATCATCGAATTCGACAGCGAAGGATGGGTAACACTCCCGCAGGGTTCCTACAAGATACTCCTAAACGAGATCGTGAACATACCCAAAAACATGGCTGCCATAGCAAAACCAAGATCAAGCCTGCTTCGATGCGGTGCAACCCTTGAGACAGCAGTCTGGGATGCAGGATACCGCGGGCGAAGTGAATGTATGCTCGTTGTACACAATCCAGCAGGCTTCAAGGTCGAAAAGAATGCACGAGTGATGCAGTTGCTATTCTACCACCTCAACACAGAGGTTGCAGAAGGATATTCGGGCAGATACCAGAACGAAAATCTCTGATATAATTAAATTTCATCAAATGCCTTCCTTAAATGAAATTATACTGCAGGAAACACAGAGATTATTGCAATAACAACTCTGCGCCCTCCGCGTGCTCTGCGGTTAAAAAATGATCCAGACCCCCCATAATCTACACAAAAACTATCTAACATAAAATTCTATACACACCTCATGAGTGAAATTGGCAAATCTGTCAGGATGGAGCGGATATTCGACCGCGGTACAGGCAACACAATAATAGTCCCGATGGACCACGGCGTAGGAGCCGGTCCGATCA
>JAUSPM010000048.1 GCA_030655675.1 Methanosarcinaceae archaeon
ATAGATTATATACTACGAGAAAATTCTCCCTTCGGTCGAATTAACTCGAACTGTATGTTTATAAAACATATACTACGAGAAAATCTTCGCTGACGCTCAGATTAACTCGAACTATATATTTATAAAATATATACTATAAAAAAATTGCCATATAGTGTAACAACTATAAGAATATTAAAAAAAGAAAAAAAGAAAAACTGGTTTAATTAAACCAGTTTGTTGATTGGATGGTTTTCATCCATGGTGTCGATACCAAGCTCGTGAGCTGTCTCAGCAAGCATGATGTCAACCATTGCTGTTGCAGGGAACACTAATTTTGCGTTCTCGATTGGACCAAAGAGTTGGAAGTTAGAACCCATGACCTGGGCTACAAGGTTTGTACCGATATCCACTGGCATGTATGCATCTTTGTGTTCTTTCTTGAATTGTCTCATCCAGTCCCATGCGGATGCCATGTTGTGATATCCACCGCCAACAGGAAGGCCGAGGTGACCTTTGATTGTAGTGACAGCTCGTATCGTTGCACCAGAACCTGCACCAAGTGGGGTTGCTGCTACATCGATCAATGGTTTTGTGATCCCACATTCCTTTGCGATCTCAAGCATTCCTTTATCCTGACCTGTGCCGCCTGACTCAAGGATCTCAAGTTTTCCTTTAACGGTTGGATCGGTTGCGTTGAATGCCAACACAATTGCGGCATTAATGTCACTGTTCATGACAGCTTCGATCTCATCTGCGTGTATACTTGAGTTGATAGAGTTGTGTATCGCCCTGTTAGCGACACCTATCTCTGTCACATACTCTGCTGCTGCTGCACGTACGTCACCTGCAGATGAATCGATCAAGAATGGTGTCTTGTCATCAATATCAACAAACCAATCAATGTATTTCTTGATCGCTTCAGGTGTTTCACCAACGATCTGGTTTACGTATGGGTTACCTGTGATATCCCCCATCTCTTCCAGAGCTTTCCACAAGGAATCTGCTGCATCCTTGTCGAATTCTCCTGTGTCCTCATTAGTCACAATTTTGTGCCTGTTATAGAACATTGTACCTACCAAAACGGTAGGATACTCGCCTGGCTGTCCGCCAAACTTGACTCCGCCAACGTCGAATACTTCCTGTTTCTTATCGAATTTAAACATTTTAACACCTCTTAGAAGGGAATTGATGATATTGAGATGTACAACAAGAACATCAATATCCCAATAACTGCTCCGTATAAGATTCCTATATCTCTACCAACTTTCTTACCGATCCGCTGTGCGATCTCACTGTTTACAAACTCAACCTTCTCATCGATCAAGTTGAGTTTATTGATCACATCATTGAAATCTGCCTGGTCTACGACCACACTTGGTATTGAATTCTTTTCGTTGGTCATTTATAACACCTGCCAGATTATCAATGGGATCACAATCACCATCAGTAGTGCAAAAATGAAACCTGCTATAATTCCGGAAGCTCCTGTTGCGAGTACTCCTGAATCAAGCTTTTGGTTTCGTGCGATCAATTGTGCCCTGTACCTGATGCTTTCAACAATGGAATCGATCTGTCCCATCTGTGGACTAATGACCATTGGGACACCCTGTCCACTTTCTTGTTCTTCTGCCATATCAATTACCTCCCGAATAGCAATAGTCCAAGCAGTGCCAATGTGATCACAAGACCGATCATTGCACCTTCGATCTTACCAGCGTGTATTCCAGAATGGAATTTGTTCATGTTACCGGCATTGATCATCTGGGTATCGATCTCTCGAATCCTGGAGCGAATTGTTGCGATCTCAGCCGCCATTGGCTTGAGTCCGCCTGCCTCTTCTCCCTCATCAGCGGCGCCTCCGGCAACTTCGATAACCATTGGATCTGCATCGAAAGCACCTGGATCTTTTGCTGCACATTCCTTGATCTTGGCAGTGATCTTTTCCATATCTTCAGTGCCGATCATATCAATGATCTCAACTTGCTGCTGGAATCTTTCGATCGCTTCATCAGTGAGATTCTCGATATATGGGATTGCACCTATTGCCCCGACAATTCGATTGTCTTTCACACCGCCTTTATACAGACTTACCATTGCCTGTCCGGTAATGTGTCCTTTTACCTCAGAACCGGTTACGATAAAAAATCGTATGTTCGGGTTTGAGATAATATGGGCAACGACCTTCTCGATACCAAGGTTCTCTGTTTTACAGGGTCCGGTGATTGCTGCACCTGCTGCTAACATTGGAGCACCTGAAAGGTGCGAGCCACATGATATTACTGCGACACAGTCCTCAATATTGCCAATTTCATATTCTCCTTTTAAAGTTGGCCATCCGGATACTGCTTCTCTCTTATCTGCCATTATTGCATCACCGCCGCGTTCATCAGACTAAATATATACAGAACAACTGTCAGCAGTCCTGCAAATACCAGACCTATAACAATACCATAGAATGCATTGCCATAGAAACCTGCTGTGTGTGAAGTATTCGCACGTCCAGGGAATGAATTCATCAATGGTGCATCAGATGAAAGTGAGTTGATCAAGTCATCTGCGATCTTATCAAGTTCATTGACCTGTGCCATTATAGGATCCATTGAATATTGTATGATATCTTCACGTTCCTTTGCAAGCAAAGATGTCATTGGGTCCAATACCAGATGTACTTCCGGTGCTACATGTATCATGCTCATTGTAACTCCTCCTCGGTAGGCAACAGTCCTGATCCAAGTATCTTGTACGAATCTCTCTTTGTAAGTTCATAGAACTTTGCAAAGGATGTGTACCAGATAAACACTCCGATCATGATCGTTGGAAGCATTGCTGCACTGCCTGCAACTGCAGATACGAGACCTGCAATTACCATTGCAATTCCACCTTTCTCAAATGCTAGTGTGAGTGTACGATCCTGATGTTCATCAGGTCCAAGACATGCATTGAACGGATGTAGAATTGCCATACCACCGGCAATGAATATCACTGCGATGTATCCGGGTGCAACTACATAAGTCAGCACTTCGTCAAACATGAATGTTCCTGCCATTGTGGTACTGAGACCAACAATAGTCAATGCACCTGCACCTGCTATCTCCACCATGGATTGTTCCATGATCGGGATGTTCATTCCAAGAACCTTGTTTGCAAGTACACCAATTATCAATCCGATAATTGCTGCTGAAACAAATGCTAAAATAGGTCCGTAGATGCCTCCGACCGCAAGTCCAAACATTGATGCAACGACACCCATACCGAGTGCAAGCATACCAATGGATGGCACACCGGTACCGAGACCGTAACTACAAACACGTCTTACTGCATCTGCGCCCCATACGATAGCACATATTGCACCAAGAGCGCCCATGAATGAAAATACAGGACTGATCATGCTGTCCAAAAAGTGTGCAGCATAGATACCGATCAAACCTCCAAGTATACCAAAGGCGATAATCTTATTAGGGACTATAGCTCCACCGATTGCTTTCGGTTCTCCTCCAGCTGACATTTATAGACCTCCTATTGCCAGTACTCCAATGAGCGCACTCAAAAATGTTGCGATAAATGAAGAGAATACTGCTTTTGGCCATTTCTTAAATTTAGGGTCATGGAAACCTTCGATAGTTCCTCCTATATTATAGGAAGGAATTACAGCGTTCACAAAGAATATGCCCACTGCGAAAATGCTCGCAAGTCCTACAAGGTTTGACGTTGTTAAACTTGTGGTCGTATTCATCATAAGTGAGTAATATACGAGTGAACCGCCAATGCCTCCAAGAAGACCGCCGATAACTCCACTTACAAAACTGACAGTTGGTAAACCATGTCCTTCTGTACCCTGGGATACATAGAGGTCCTGTCTGTCCTTTGTGATCGGATCATACTTGACCTTTGCAGATGCAGGGGGAACTCCAACTCCATAAGTGTATACCCATGCTCCGACGAGCATAGTAACTGACATCATGATCATTGCACCGACCGCGCCGGCTGCAAGGATAAGTGGAAGGCTATCTGAAACTGCCATGACAGCACCTGCAGTCACAAGTCCCGTAAGACCTGCACCAGCAGCCAACTGAACTGTACCGGTTCCAATACCTGTTGCCTGAGCCATTGCCGCCGGGGCACCGCCTACAGGCACAAAGTGAACGCTAAGTGATATCAGCATTCCACCAAGTGTTATCGCGAGCACATACAGATAATTGGCCATGAGAATTGCTACAACATCTATCATGCTGCCACCTCATCTTCTTTGTATGGCCCAAATGCAGCACGTGCTGCGACTTCGATCTTTCTGTTCCATATTATCATAATAAGTACCAATATGACACCTGCAACAACTGAAAGCCATCCCATTATGGGGCTTATTGCAGGGTTGAATACGGTTGTTACCCAGCCGCTTAAGAAAACGGTCATACCGAATGCAATTCCTGTTACAGGTCCGCCGAATTTTGCGCAGAACCATGAATTGTCAATACCGTTACGAAGACCGGATTCTGCTCTTCTGACAATGTTGCCTGAATTTGCAGCGTTGAGTCCTGCACCGAATTCCACGTTCTGGAATTCCCGCTCTGCGCCATAGTGAACATCACCTGTAGATGAGCCGATAGCCCCTACTGTGATTCCCCAGATAAATGCCAAAAGTGGCAGTGGGAATGGGTGTCCGAGTACAGCGACCATGAGGTATGACACAACAAGAATACAGAATGTTGTGATATACGAATATCCCATGATGACCGGTGTGTGTGACCTCAAAATATCAAGGTACACTGGTTGTTTAAATCGTTTCTGACTAGCAGGTCTACCCAAGAATGCTGATATAGAATATGATCCGTGTACAATTGCAGCAAAAAGTGCTCCCATAGCAATTGCAAAAAGCGGGGACATACTATATGCAGTCATCAAAACAGAAGCTGTTGTGCCCCCAATCGCGCACATAAGTGCGTTTGATGGTGGTTCACCAGAAATAGCTTTGTTGTAGATCCTGTGTGGATACATCATTTGGGGTGCTAATTGCACTTGTGAGTTTGGGTTACTTTGTGATCCAACATCAGACTCAAGGTCTTCTGAAGCACCTGCGATAGTCGCAGCAGCACCCATAAGTGCTAACACACCCATGCCTATGAGTGGTTCCATTCATTTTCCTCCATTTATTTTATTATACTATAATTATAAATCAGTGCAAAAAGTTTAGATGCACTTTATTTTTATTCACATAACAATATCATATAATTATGATATAGACTAACGTATGCTGTTGTGGATTATCTCAATTCATTCATAAACCTTTCGAAATCGATATGATTTTCGAAAAAAAACTATTCAAAAAAAGAATTAATAAACCGTTCACACAATAACGGTTCCATAATATTTTTTCATTGCTTACGGTTGAACCGCAATATATATATGTCTGGTCTCGGTTGCTTGCCGGTTCCTCTGGCAAAGTCCATGTAACAATTATTACACAAAATACGTAAGTTAAGTGATGCGATCTCTGATGTGCCGGGAATCAGTCTTGCAAATATAAATGAAGAGTCGATCTCAAGAGATTGTGCAATATCGTCCAGATATTTGAGTATATGTTCTTCAAATATCTCCAGATCATCTACCTGAAGCCCGCGTGTATTAATTGTCATTCCACTGCAACCGCATGGCAGTGCGAATCCATCCATCTCGATCAAAAATATAGGTTTACCTAGAAGGTTTCGTAGTTTATTCTCAAGGTCTCCACGGGATATTACTAATTGTTTGATCAATGTCATTGTTGTTCACCTATTGAACTGAGTGGTTTTAATATCTGCTCTGTACCTTCATTTGTATATATTTGCGTAATCTTTTGTGTCAAACGCTTGCAATATCCACATCGTTTACAAACCTTCTCACACTGCTTCCACTGCGAAAGAGCGCTACCAAGTTCCTTATTCGGAATATAGAACAGGTCCTTTAGATCCTTTGGACAATCCAACAGATCCATAAGATTACCATCATAACTCTCATTTGCATATGCTTCAACAACGTTCAATGTCCAGTTCACAAAATGAGTTCTTCCACCGATCTTGAATATATCTGTTATGTGCTTGTAATCTTTAAGATCTTCAGGTCGTATCCATGGTGATTTGATTATCAGTTCCGGATCCTGTATCCTGAGTGATAGACACTTGTAATAATAATAGTCATCAGTAACATTTGGTTTTGGTCCTGGTCCGTTTGCGTGCGAGAAAAAGTTAAAGTGCGCATACCTGAACGGACACTGGTAAAGACATCCTTCGTTGACCAGCAACTTGAGGTCGCATGATACAGATTCCTTGATGGCTTCCAGTTTATCGAAATGCCTGTTGACTGCAGAATCGATAACTATCGTATCTGCACCCAAATTTTCATAGAACTCAGCCTTTTGCGGTGAATCCACGAACGAAAGCACTGACACAACAACTTCCATGTCATAATCCCTTGCAAGCATTTCCACAAGGTATGGGTCTGCAACAGTTATGGAATCAATTCCAATGTCGTTGAGTTTGTTAAAATACCAGTCAATTGATCTATAGCCCTCAGGTGTAAGATGCTGCCCCCCCATACATGAACTGTTCAGGACAATTTCAAGTTTAACTCCCTTCTCATGTGCATATTCAGTTTGCTGTGCAATATCATCAAGTCCCGGGGCACTGAGGTTAGTTCTTCCAGTGCCGACGTATTCGGGCGAACCTGCCATGTAAACACCATAGATATCATCAGAACCTGCAAGTAGTTCTTCAAGCCCTTCAAGATGTCCCAGATGAGGTGCATACAGTTTCATTGCATGCTGGTAATCTTATAAATTAGATAAGCATTTTGGTAATCGCTCCAAATCAAAACAATTATCACATCTACCTACGCATGATATAATATGATCATCGGAGCTTCATCTTTTGCTGGCACCATCCAAGAAATTAAAAACGAGGTACAATCAGTTGAGTTGTACATTCCGAAACTAGGATTGTACAAAAACCTTCAATTGCAGGATGGGGTACTGGATGGCATCATGGATGCTTTGTCAACCAGTGACCTTGCAACCTCGATCCATGCTCCCTATTTTGCCGATGTTCCAACGTACCCAAAGGAACTTGTTGTTGATACTGCCAACATGGATCGCACACATTTTCGACTGATGGAAGAATCTATTGAACTTGCGAACCGATTGAATTCAAAAGTTGTAGTGATACACCCCGGACGGATAAACGGCAACCGAGCATTGTCATTTTCAAATATGGTCAAAAATCTGAAAGAACTTGCATCAACCGCTCATGACTATGGTGTCATGCTAGGTCTTGAGAATAAGGAAGGCACAGATCCCGGGAATTTGTGCTGCAACACTGCTGAATTGCTGGAAGCAGTCAAGGCAGTGGATTCATCCAATCTTGGTGTAACATTTGATGTGGGGCATGCAAACCTTACGTGCGGCGGTGTTTCTGAAAAAGTGAGAAAATTTGCAAAGGATCTTAATGGGTATGTCGTTCATATTCACCTGCATGATAATTATGGTGTGTGGACAAATGAATATGCAGGAGATATGCACATGGCACCGGGCAGTGGAACTGTGGATTTCTCAGTTATAAATGAAATATCAGATTATCGTGGCATCTATAATCTGGAGGTATTTTCAATTGATGATATCGTTTCTGGAAAAAACATAATCTTTAAAGTACACGCATGACCGAAAGTTATAGAAGATATCACTTTTTAGATATTGTAATTGGGTGGCACCACAAGGACAAGTCTTTCAGAGGTCTGCAGTACTTTTTCGGTCACTGATCCCATGATCTTTTTAAGGCCGGTTTTGCCCTGGGTTCCCATTACAATCTTGTCAACGTCCCTTTGGTTCGCAATGGCTACAATTGTCTCAGGAGCATTTCCATCTTCAACAATACATTCTATGTGAGATTCATCACACCCGAGATTTATCAGGATTTCGCGAACAGATGAAAGTATGCCCTCTGCACCTTCATCACGCCATTTTTTTCTTTCAATTCCTGTATCTGTGACCACGTGGAGCAATAAAATATCATAGTCTTTTTGTTCCACTGCCATTTTACCTGCAACTTTTGCAGCATTGGTGGAATAATCCGACCCATCGATTGGAATTAGAAATTTCATTTCATACTTGAATTAAAGTTAAATATTTTAAAGATATTGGAATCATTGTGAATGTAAAACATTGGTTGCAATACAAATAAATTATGCAGGGTGATACACAATGAACAGATACCAAAAATTCAAAAAAATGGATAACAAGAGTTATTCTGATGTAACTCGTTTTTTAAAACAGACAACGCATCTAACCGCACGCGAATGGATGATCGCCCGGCTTTGTGCGGATTTTAAGAACAGTTCAAACCAGTCAGAGATGACATGGATCGGTGAGAATCTTCCTGATCTTGTACCTTTCATGGATGAACCATATTCACGACAGGAAGTGTCAAATGCCCATGCAACTTTCAAAAAAAAGGTACAGCGAAGCGGCAATACGTTTTTCTATGCATATTATGCAGGCCTGATCAGCAAGGATGAGATGATATCAATTATCCATAAGATGGTATCCGATATTCAATATCTGATTGAAACCGAAGGTGGGGAAGTCTCAGATGAACATGCAACAGAGGTTCAGCAGGTTATTGCAGATGTGCTCCGCAGGATGAATCTTTCAATGTACGGTGATGAATGATACATAAAAACTGTTATGATACGCGATCAACATTGACATATTTGTTAATCTAACTGTATTTGCATATCTTTGGCGAGATTACTGCGCAAATGATCATTTTTCACCTTAAACCAAAACCAATACAACCGCCGGAGGCGGCACGTTTTCACGCTACTGATCGTATGCAATTATTCACATTGTTCAAATTAATAGTAATGCATAATTTAAAATTAAAAGCTATCGATTCCGCGAAAATTGCGCCAATATCTCTTATACAATTCATTTTGTCCATTAAATGCAAAAAGAGGAAGATTTCATTGATGATAATGGGGCGTGCCGCCTGCGGCGGTTCGAATTGGCGTCAAAAACTGCTAAAAAATACATTTAACTGATATCATCAATGAGTTTTTCCAAAACATCATCTGGAAGTTGCTTTGCCAGATCGATCTTTTTGACGCAGTGCGTTTTGATCCCTCGACTTTTCGCTTCTTCTCTTAATGCTTTTGCACTGATGTTTTTCACAATTTCTTCAAGATCCATTATATTACTCCTTGAAATATGGTTGAATTTATCGTTATCATATTCGGCAAAGCGGTGAATTGCGATACTGTTCAAGCATGAATTTATCAAATCGCCTGAGGTAACGTGCCTGTATTTTTGAAACGTACAGTATGTTATCACCAATCTCGATCTTTATATCGGATTCTTTAGCGGGTTTAAGTTCGATCGGTACTATAACAGGTCCTCCGCATGTTGTGCAGACCCTAAAATCCTTCTTGTTTTCAATTATGTATGATTCAATCTCAGGATCGATTACAAAACCGTTTTTTGTGCGAATCATGTTATTGCATTTAGTTCAAGAAACTATATAAATATGGCTTTGGACCAACTTTAAATTAAATGAATCCCAATATGTGATTATGTTAATGCGCGAAAGGGGTAAATTGGTGATATGGCCTGCATATCTTGACCTTACAAATTCAAGAAAGGATGGCAGGATACTATCAAAAAAGAACTCGATAAAAGAGCCTGAACTCGTGGAGATCGAAAAAGCCGCTGCGAAGTTGGGATTGAATCCTGAGGTAGAGGCTGATAAAGCATATCCAAAATCCTGGTGGGAAGTAAGTGGCAGGGTACTTGTCGATAAAAATGGTCCAAAAACCTTGATTGCAAAGCAGATAGCAGAAGGCATCAAACAGATGCGTGCAAAATAAATTACAACGCTGTTGCCAATTATCTTTTTTTATATGAATTTTACAAATATTTCGACATAATAAAACGAGGAAAAAATATGGAAAAAAAAGATCATGTAATTATTGTATTAGTCGGAATCACCATTCTTCTCGCAGGTCTGGTATTCTTTAATCCTGGAGATAATTCCAATAGTGCACCAGTGCCACAATCTTCAGCGCCATCAGCACAGACACCAGTCCAATACAAATCCCTGTCTTCCGTACCGTCTCCTGTGGTAAACCCAGACCTTGCAGATTATTTCCCTACTGACCTTAAACTGAATGGACTTTTAGGGATCAACACTTTCCCCACATCCATCCAGGATGATCTTGGACCGGATGCTGACTATTATTTAAATTCGGTTGTTGCAAGTGATGCTGTTCTCTTTATTGACTCAGATGCATCAACAAACACCTTTGTTCAATATGAGGTATATAAATTCAAAGATGCTGCATCAGCTGCTGAATTGCTTAATCTCTACAAATCAAACTGGAATGTGCAGAATTTAGTGTATTCAGGATTGAATATGTGGGTATGGAATGGTTTTATCCAACAGGATACAGCGCCATATCCTGCATCAGTTCCAGTATACTGGGATGAATCTACACAAAAAGCATTTTTACCGGTTTCACGGCAAGGCGAGGTTATAATTTCACAACTTGGTTCTAGTCTGTATTGTAACCATGGTGAGATGAGTGTTGGTGAATATTTCATAATGATCGATGTGCATGCCCCAAAAAATTCAGTTGATCAGATATCACGGGAGATATGGGAAGAAGTATTGAATGATATCAGCGTTGATGATGGTAATTCAACAACTACTGACACCATTTTTTCTTCGATGTCAGGACAATAGACAGGATTTTTCCTGTCTTTTTTGGATCTCCTCAACATTAAGTGGGTTTTATTCAAAAACACTAAAAATCAATAAATATTTTAAAACCGCAGAGCACGCGGAGAGCGCTGAGGGAAAATACAACTCTCTGCGACCTCAGCGCCCTATGCGGTTATTTTTTTATGACTGATTATCATGCAATTCAATTATTAGAAAATATCTTATATATTTGTCAAAATT
>JAUSPM010000050.1 GCA_030655675.1 Methanosarcinaceae archaeon
CGCGCGTGTGGTAGTGTCGTTTTTATTTTCAACTCATTAATTCGCAACGCTACAACACAACTTTATACCAGCTAAACAAATACGAAAATTATATCATATGATCTATACCCTTCATAACCCGGCATTTGAAAGTTGACGTGACACTAGGCATTTTACGTCTTAATACCAAATATCCTGGCAATCTTTTCGCCAAAACCGACAATCATTTGTTTGATGACAATGGCTGGAGGTGTTTTTTCGCCCCCTGCACGCACTTTCCCTTGTCGGATCGCCATCAGTATGGCATTGACATCGACCGTGTTATCATCGATATCTATCTCTGTGTATGCTTGTCCCACCATCTGTGGGGTGTGTGCATCACTTCCACCAACTTGTGGAAGGTTGAACGATTCAGCAGCCTTTTTTGCTTTTCGATTTGAACGGTTATCAAGACATCGTGAATTTAAGGTCTCAACAGCATCAATATCCAGACCCTCAACATATCCAATGCCATGCGATGTAAGTTTGAAAGGGTGCGGTATAATGACCACTCCACCAAGTTCCCTTGCTCGCTCGATGGTCTTTTCGGGTGAGTGGTGTGGTTCTATATTCTCATTGATCCCTATAACAAGAATATGTCCTTTTGAGGACATTATCTCGATTCCCGGGATGACAATAAGTTTTGTGCCAATTTCTTTTGCCCTTTTGGCGCATGCAATTCCACCTTCAATAGTATCATGGTCACAAACCGCTATACCATCAAGACCATTTTTTTCAGCATGAATAATTATAGAATCAATATCTGCACTGCTATCTTTTGAATAACATGAGTGAACATGAAGGTCAAATCGCATATTAAAAAAAGAGCATTGGAGCTTATATATATTTGGAATAGTTTCCGTTACAAAAGAGAATATATGTTTTCATAGTTTGAACAAAAATCTTGTTACGAAAAGCATTGAGATCACTGCAACAACTACTATGATATTAGAGGGAATTAAATGATAAATGTCACTTATCAAATTCACAAATGAATGAACGATACTATAATCGTAATCTAATTCAATTCTCTCTTGGGATGATCCAATTGCAATTACAAATAATGAAATAATCCACAAAAATGCAAAAAAAAGTAATATTATTGTTTTTGATGGGGGCATAATGGACCTGCATAATTGTCTATTTGTATATGATATATTATGTTGTAATGGCATATATAATTCATGGAGGATTTAATTATAGGTTAATTAGAGGGGTACGGGCGGCTATTGATGGGGGTATGTAAGTTGTGTGATAGGGGTATGTGTATGGTGGTGGTATAGGATAAATTCACACAAAAATGAATGCCCGTTCGCATATATACTTACAACTTTAAAGGATATATATGTTTCGCCATACTACGAACAAACTGCATAACATTACAAAAAATGCACCGATTATGTAAGTGTATGTTCTGATTCCGGTTTTAATTCGATTCCCTTTGCTTTTTTGATGATCTCATCACGTGCTTCAAAATCAACTATGATCCTGTCTTTGTAACTAATATTGTGCACAATGCTTTCATCAAACAACCATGATACAATTGACATTCCATATTTCGACATTGGTAATGATACCGTATCTCGCTTCCATTTTGGAAGTTGATTATATATCTCCATCTTAAGTTCATCCAACCCCAAGCCGTTTATTGCAGAGACAGCAACAGGATTTGGAGTAAGATACCCTACACTTTCGAGTCGCTCTTCCAGTTCATCATCTGTAATTCTGTCAACCTTGTTCAGTACAGTGACGATAGGCACTCCTTCGATCTGTTCCCAAAACGTATCATGTGAAGTTACAAGTTTTTGTCGCATGATATCAGGAGATTCACTGGCATCAACAACCAGCAGGATGACATCGGCAAGGAATATCTCGTTCAGTGTTGAACGGAACGCATCAACCATCCAGTGTGGCAGGTCTTCGATAAAACCAACCGTATCAGTCAAAAGTACACGGCGTCCACGGATATTCAGTGCGCGTGTTATGGGTGAAAGTGTCGTGAAAAGCATATCATCAACGTGTTCATTTTCATCTACAAGCGCATTGAAGAGGGTGCTTTTTCCGGCACTCGTATAACCTGCCAGTGCTACTATTGAAAATCCACGTTCATGCCTCTTAACTCGAAGGGATTCGTTATCTTTTTGGACACTTGCAAGTTCTTTCCGTATTCGGTTTATCCTGCTCTTGATGTCCTGCTCATACGAATCCTCATAACTCCCAAGTCCCATAAATCCGGGACGCTCTTCTTTTTTAAGGAGTGATACGATCGCCTTTGCTTTTGGGAGTTCGTACTGGAGTTTTGCAAGTTCAACCTGAAGTTTAGCACGTTTTGTAGTTGCACGCTCTGCAAATATTTCAAGGATCAACTGGAACTTGTCAATTACTTCACACCTACAGGTTTCGGATATATTGTATATTTGCGTTGTACTTAACGGGTTGGAAAAAATAATCCCATCAGCACCCAACTCTTTCACCATCAATGCAAGTTCTTCAACCTTCCCGCGCCCGACCTGGTATTTTCTGTCAGGCCCTCTTGTTTGCACAACATCACCAACTACTTCGTAGTTAGCAGATCTTGTCAGATCTTGCAATTCAATGAATTGCCGTATGTTTTTCGACTCATCGATCATGGAGTCATTTCGCTGTACAAGTATTGCGCGTTTCATGGTTTATGAATCCCAATTGTAAAAACCCAACCGCAGAGGACGCTGAGGGCGCAGAGCGGTAGATGTGGGCGAATTGACAGTTATAGCAGTAACTCTGCGATCTCTGCGTACTCCGCGGTGAAATTATGTGCCATATTAATTTGAATACCTATATTTTGGAATAGTGCCCATTCTATAACTATAATTGTAATTGTAATTATAACAAAATTCGATCAACTATCAATTCCAAGTTCATTCAAAAGAAGATTTCGCGTGCAAAGTGATATGTGGTGTGCCAGTTCGATCGAACTACGCTCGCCAAGTGATTCCTGATACTTAAAATCACGTGAGAACATGCTTGCAACCACTCCTTCCGGCTGATTATACATTTCCCCGTGCTCGGTTATGATCGTTCCCTCGAATTCGATCTCTTTTGCAGTATCTTCAATGACCTGTATGATGTCCGTTAATTCCACAGAGTCCAGCCAGAATGTTTTGATCTTGATCTGGTTCACTTTCTCTATATGGTCTGCGGTGATTGATACGGATACAGCTGCGCATACCATGTAGTAGCGGTCATTGATCTTATGGCGTCCTGATATGTCAACTGCGATTATGCTGTACATATATTTGGCTCATATTTTTGGGTTGGCATTAGTTCTCGTGTGAGAATCACATCTTGATCCTGCCAATATCAATATATTCAATCCCTTTCTCACTTTGTACTGCAAAGATCATGTGCTTCCTGACACTATTCGCCACCCTGATCGCTCGTGACATAACAGGCAGTGCAAATTCATAGTCAGGTGTAATGGTATGTACAAGATTCTCAGAGTGTGGTATCTTGTCAAGTGACTTTACCTGGCTGTACAGCCTGAAATGGGTCCCGAACTTGAATCCTGTTTTTGGGACAAGACCGCGATTTCGCAGATCCTCGTACACCTTATATTTACCCATAAATTCAGGTTCGATCGCAGATGCACGCTTTGAAAACTCCTCTATGTTCAAAACGTTATCGAATTCGCGGTCATGTATATCGATGATGCCATTTTCAAGCAGGTAAGCGGATTCCACAAGTGATAACTGCAATCTGCTCTCATCAAGCATCTTGCCGTAAAAGCCATTCTCAAAAAGTGTACTCGAGGCTTCGCTGTCCCATACGATCACGCGCTCTTCCAAAAGCGTAGATATGGCTGTTATATCTGGATATATCTCATCCATTTCTCCTTTTGGATCCACTGACTTGACCTCGTAGAAAGTGATATCACTCTCTTCGTCAACAATTGCAAGTATCATCTGTTTGCGGACATTAGAAGCAGCATTCAATGACCTCATCAGATCACGAAGTGGCATTGGTATGCGCTCAGTGCGAACATAAACAAAACTCTTCGCAGCCGTCTTGCCGGGGTGCCCGCCTCTTGGATAGATCCTGAAATCAGTAACACTGGGCTGAACGTAAAAACCTCTTTCTCGCAGGTCTTTATAGACGATATATTTCAACTCAAAATATTGCTGTCGTATCGATGCGATCTTAAAAAATGCGGCAAAATCAAGAATCTCACCATTCAGTTCGATATCGATCCTTTTTCGGTAGAGTAAAAATGCAGCCTCAATCAGTGTAAGTTCAAGTATATCTCCTTTCGGTCGCCCGTAGTATCCTACATTATACAGTTCATTAATAGCCTGTTTATCAGCCACAACAACATCTTTGGTCAATTTACCTATCACTTAAGTCACCTAAAAAAATTAAATAAAAATTGAAGGTCATGCGACATTTTAGTACAAACACAAGATCAGTAGAAAAAAGTCATATTTCGCTGAACGGTTCGATCACAACAAATTTATCGACTTCCATGATGATCTTATTGATGTTGTGCCATGCAATTATCATATCAGATGTGTTCTCAGATGGCACGAAGTATATTCCAAAATCATCGAATTCTGTAATTCTTCCAGTTCGAAATGTTTTGGAACTAAATTCGATCGTTATTTCTTTGTCGATGCAGTTTTTGAATACTTCCAGATTCATCATGATCTATCTCCTATCAGGATGATGTACACCTAATTATTACTATAATAACTATGACTATATTTAAAAATCACTTAAAAGTACTTATAACTATAGAAATTTAGCAGTCAAATCCCGGAAACACATTCTACAAATGATTTTGCAAATTCCTTATATGAAACCCCATGCAAATGTGCATACGAGCCTATCGTATTATTAACCGTAAGTCCGTCCCACCCATCGATTATCCCGACCCCGCGTGAAAGTTTTATCGCAAATTTTGCATCTGAGGGTAGGTCTATGATCTCGGAATGGTGGAATTCATGTCCCTTGAATGAATTACCTTTTGTCCCGATCACAGTATCCATTTCCAGCGTTCCGATATTGTAACTGACAACCCTTGTGTGTCCCATAAGCGTATGTCCCGGAAGTGCGCCAACCATCTGGTGCGTGGATTCCGGCATGTCAGCCATGTGGTATGTGCCTTTTCCCTTGACACCCGTTGTCAGTTTTTCGGTTAGGTACATCAATCCGCCACATTCCGCATATATCGGCAATCCGGCTGCAGAGGCCTCTTTGATGTCACTTCGCATAGACTCATTCGCTTCCAGTTCAGCCGCAAAGAGTTCAGGATAACCGCCGCCGATGTAGAGTCCATCCACATCCGGCAGGTGTGCATCATGAATCGGGCTGAAGTATTTGATATCTGCTCCTGCAAGTTCAAGCAGTTCGATATTGTCATGGTAATAGAAATTGAACGCCTCATCCAGTGCAACACCGATCGTTGGACGGGTGCCTGTGCCTTTTAATGAACGTGGAGTGAATATCGTACTTTTTGGTTTATCCAGTGGCTCGGCACTTTTTGCAATTTCAATCACACGTTCAAGATCAATTCCTTTCGTGATAATATTCTCGATCGCACCGATACGCTCATTAAAATCATCCAACCGCCGTCTTCCTTCAATCGCAGGGACAAGTCCCAGATGGCGCATTGATATCTGCATGG
>JAUSPM010000052.1 GCA_030655675.1 Methanosarcinaceae archaeon
GATTTTCTTGTAGTATATATTTTATTAATATATAGTGCAAGTTAATGCGAACGAAGTGAGCATTTTCTTGCACACTTTTTGCTAAATATTTAGATAATTCAATTTAGTATCGGTGGAACGTGCCGCCTGACGGCGGTTGCATTGTTTTTAGTTTCAATCTGATTAAAAATACAAATAAAATTAAAAACATACTATACTTTTATTGCCATAGATGTTATATTGATACCATCATTTTATAAATATGGGTAAATGATTTATCATATCACAGACAATTCATGTTTCAATACTAAAATAATTATTATCTGATGTAGGGATTATTGACAAGGTGTATTGTGTCAAAGATACCTTACCATCGAGATATTTTTACTTTCATCGGTACGATTAATATGTTGTTTGAACTAAAAGGACAGTGAGTTTATGGGAACTATTACTACCGGAATAACCGGACTTGATAACATGGTATACAGCGGAATACCTGATGGTTCGATCATATCTATAATTGGTCCGGCTGGCAGTGGTAAAACCATTTTTTCGCTTCAGTTCTTATATGCCAATTTATTGCAGGGAAAAAAGTGCATCTATATTAGTGTAGCACATACTATGGAAGAATTGGTTAATAATTCATTGAAGTTTGGCTGGGATCTTTCTCCGTATATAGAGAATCAGAAACTGATTGTGAAAACATTTGAATTATCGTCTATGACGTATTCGGTTTCGGGTGTTTCACCAATATCCAGATATCTGGACGAACTGCCCGGATTTATATATTCACAAACAGCTGATCTGATTATACTTGACTCAATAACTGAATATCTCATGCTTCATAATACTAACATTGAACACAGAAATAAGGTACTAAATTTATTCCAAATAATCAAATCAAAAAGATCAAGCGCATTAATAACAGCCGAACTGGATGTAGAATCTGAAAAAAGCACATTTGGTATCGTTGAGTTTGTTGCTGATGGTGTAATTTCACTGCGAAGGGTCCAATCAAAAGATATGTCTGAATTGATCCATATAATACAGATTGCCAAAATGAGATGGACAAAACATTCCAGGGAAATAAGGCAATATGACATCACAGATGCCGGAATCGAAGTATATAGTAAATATCAAATTATGTTATAAGAGGAATAATATGTTGAATAATATACCTGATTTCAAAAATGAGATTGTTCAAAGTAGTACCTATGTAATTACTGAACCGGTGATCAATACTGAAAATGAACTATATGATGTTGCATCCAAAGCAATATCGAATTCCAAAATTGATAATGTCATCTGGATTTGCTACAACAAGGCACCGGGGGACGTTGTGGCACATTTATTGGATTGTGGTGCTACTGCTGAAATTGTTAATAAAATACATTTTATCGATATTCTTAGCAATATGCTTGGACTCGAACAAAAACGTGAGAACACTTTGTATTGTTCATCTCCAACAGAATATAATTTCATTTTACGTTCAATAGATCAATTAAAAAAAGAAGAAGGCACTAATCTGGTTGTCCTGGATAATATGAATGCTTTGCAGTCTTATGATATGATCGAGCGTATAATACGTTTCATCAGGAACCTTAATAATCTGGTCTTAAACTATCATGATTCCATACTATATCTTGGTATATCAGGTGGTTGCAGTCATGAAGTCGAAGTATCAATAAATGCTACAATGGATCATGTTTACTACTTACAGGGAAACGGTCATACGCCACAGCCTAAATCATGGGAAGTATTAAAGAGCACATCATGGAATGATGTCATTACTCTTAATGCACCACTCCTGTTCGGATTGCTCATCGTTACGATGACTTTGTGTATTTTCATGTTGATAATATTATTTTTCGTGCTTTTGTGATGGAGGTATATTATGAGCAACGAAATCAGTCAACTGGAAGGTTTATCACTTGAAGATCGACGCAAATTGTTTGCAGAAACAGATGTCAAATATAAGTCTGTGGTCAGGGAACTGCAGGAAATTACTCAAAACATTGACGATTATGCTGCTATGATGCTTAATTCCAAACCCGGTGCTACAAATTCCATGATCAAGCCTTTGATGTCAATAGTAAATTTACAATCTAAACTGTTGGCTGACATTCAACATCTTCTTGGTAAAATGTACACTGAACACAGTATTGAACTACATTACCTAAACCTAAACCTTGAGATAATGAATAAAAATCTCAGCGTCATAAACAATTCGGTCTTAAACATGGGCAAAAATGTTCATGCAGGTGACGAAAGCGAGGACATGGATTTGTGAATTGCACATGTTTTTGGAATAATGCACAAGGTTTTTCTATAATATACAATATATACTATTTGTATATTGGATGACTGTAAAACAAATGATTTATCAATTTCGATATGTTGACAATGGTATTTTGAAACATGGATTTTTAATAAAGGGGTTTGGTTTAAATGTCTAAAAAATCGGTAATTGGATCTTTAAACGGTGTACTTAAGCACAAGGATTGTAGTTTTAATTTAGAACCTATTACTGAGGATATTATTGGGAATATGGAATCATCATATTGTGGTTTAAATTGTAAGGCGTGTAAGAGTTACCTATCAAACGAATGTCAGGGTTGTACATACACATCTAAAAAAACAGACTGTCCTATATATTTATGTGCCACTGAAAAAGGATATATATCCTGTCTACAATGTCTGGAAAAAGACATTTGTGAAATCGGAAAAACCAGAGTTCAAAAATGTGAAAAAAATATAATCGTAGGGCCGCTTTTCGAAGAAGGTGCCTGCTATCTTATCAATGAAGTGTCATTGTCGATTGCATATAATATATTTGAATTGCAAGTTTCGCAAAACAAACCCTGTCTTTGTATTACAAAGGAAATGCCGGATGAAATTCGGGAAGAGCATGCCATAATAAAATCTCCTTTTATTTGCCTGACAAATGATACTGTGAAAGGTGAGGTATGTATAAAACCGAATGATTATGAAGAATTGTTCAATACTGTGAATAATTACATAAAAAAAGATCCAACTGGAGCAATTATATTAAACAATTTCGACATTTTGCTGGAAAATGCACATTCGATGCATGAAAAAAACAGTCTGTTGGTGTATATACAGCACATCTTTAATTCTGTAAAGAATAGCAGGGTTACATTGTTCATTGTCTCTGGAAAAGATAGTAGATTCATTAAAGAAGGTTCATGGGCCAAACTTCCAAATCCATCGTATATTGAATGGCTGAGGCCACTGCACATTGAGTTAATTTGTGCAGAGGTAATATCTTGTTTGTCAAAAGACGATAATGATCGACTGCAATTGTTCAAAAAACTACGCAGTGTTGACTCTGATAAACTGGAATTTACAATTGAAAATGATATTATAAAGTGCACGCATAAGATCATACCATCAAGAAGTGAAGTCATAGAAGAGATAAAAAAATGTCATGTGCATCTTGGGATTCCCGATTCGGATGAAAACATTAGATCCATTCTCTGTACTAACCTTTTAGCATTTGGGTATAGCCCATATGAGTATATTTTTGATTACAAGGACAGTTACATGTTGATAGATATTGACATGTCTGATGCATTTGATATATTCAAAGATACTGTAGAACACGGTAAATATGGGCTGTGTTTAACAAGAATGTTGCCTGATAACTTAATCGTTCAGTTTTCACAGCATAATGTCTCAATTTTGCAGTTAACACAGATTACCGGTAAAAATCATCTCTCACCAACCTCGCTTAGTCTGATACAGAACGCAATATTATCGTACATTAAAGAACACAATGGGTGTGTGGTATTTTTTGATGGGTTGGAGTATCTTGTGGCACATAACGGATTTACAAAAACGTTGCAATTTATACAAGCTATAAAGGATTATGCACAATCTGAAAAAAGTTTACTTCTGATCCCATTGTTCCGACAGGCGTTCACTGATCAGGAATTCGCATTTTTGGAAAGGGAATTCAAACGTTTTGAATCAATTGAATTTAAAGAAAAAAAGAAATTTATCGATGTGTTAAGTTCAGTAATGGAGTAAACGGTTCGTATTTGTATATCTATGGGGAGATATCTGCACAAACGAGAGTGTTTTACCTTAAACCAAAACCTGTACAACCGCCGCAGTCGGCATGTTTCCAAACCACTGCCCTGAATATATATCAAAGTTTCAATCGCTGTCAACACATCTGTTGTACGGATTGTTCTACATAGAAACTACGTATTTTGTGAATGCGAACTTATGG
>JAUSPM010000053.1 GCA_030655675.1 Methanosarcinaceae archaeon
TAAATCCGAGCATAGCGAGGATTTTCTCGTTGTATATAATCTATAAGATTATGTAGTCCAAGTAAATCTGAGCATCAGCGAAGATTTTCTTGTTGTATATATTTTATTAATATATAGTGCAAGTTAATGCGAACGAAGTGAGCATTTTCTTGCACACTTTTTGCTGACGATTTCGATTATTCAATTTTATATCCATGGAACGTGCCGCCTGCGGGCGGTCGTCTTGTTTTTGGATTCAAATCGAACCATTTAATTTGCACAGTCATTTAAAAACAACTATACAAATACTATAATTTTATTACGTTTTTTTATCTTCTAAGTATCATTGTTCTCAATCGATCTGCCGCATGTTCTGATTTATCGGCTATATCCCCGATGGATTTTACGAGTTCTGCTAGATGATAAACACCTGCACCGCCAAGAATCTCCTCATGTTCGAAGATTATCTTTACCAGACTTGTTTCAATAACATCTACATCATGTTCCAGTTCTTCTACTCGCGGAACAATTGCCAGTGTCTGTTTGACCTCTTTTTTACTGAACGAAGTCTCAAGCAGTTCGCTTAATTTATCGACCAGTGTCTCATACATTTCTACAGTTTCGGCGGTTTTTGACATCAACTCCAAAAGCCCTTCCCGTATCACGTCTGGGAGTTCACATTTACGCAATGTCAACCAATATGCAACATCCTGTGCGCGATCAGGGATGGCATCCTGAGGTTTCAAAAAATCCAGAAGGTCATCTGCATTTACAGGCAGCATTATGGAAGATTTCAATTGTGAACGTATAGTCTGTTTTATAACATCTGCTTCATGTTCAACAGCATCGATCTCGCGGCTCAATTCCTCTACGCGTGCCATATCGCCTGCGCAGTATGCATCAATTGCTTCACTCAATTTTCGAACCGCATCTGCACCTTTTTCTGCATGCATGTGCAAAGGTCTGAAAGGCGATTCTGCAAATACGCTAAGCACTGAACGTATGTATTGTCTTCTCATCATATTCCGATCCCCATGAGCCCTGTAAATATCAGCGCAGCCGTGATTGCTGCAACAGGGACAGTTATTATCCAGGATGATATTATCTTTCCAATGACACTTAAATCAACCGCCGCAAGACCGCCTGCAAGACCGACTCCTATAACTGAACCCACAAGGGTGTGTGTGGTCGATATTGGAAGCGAACTGTAACTGTGCATGATAACAACAGTCGCGGTTGCGAATTGTGCTGCAAATCCTCTTGTTGGGGTAAGTTCTGTAATCTTTGTACCAATTGTCTCGATCACACGGTAGCCCCATGTGGCAAGACCGATAACCATCCCAACTCCCCCAACAACCAGTATCCATAATGGAACTGTACCATCGGTCAACCCAAGAGTACTCATGGCTGCCGACAGTGGACCGACCGCATTTGCCACATCATTGGAACCGTGTGCGAATGCGATATAACAGGCAGTCAGAACCTGCAAGAACACAAATTTCTTCTCAATCGAATATGGATTGTTTGCTTTTTGCAATATCAAAGTCTTGATCAACATAAATATCAAATATGCCAATGCTGCTCCAAGCAACGGAGAAATTAACCAACTGGCAACGATCTTGGCAAGTACCAACCAATTGATATCAGCGTATGATATTATTCCGTTGTATGCCGCAACCAGGCCAAAGCCCAACACTGCTCCAACTATGGAATGTGAGGTTGACACCGGTAGGTTGTAAAACGTTGCAAAGGTGATCCAGAATCCTGCTGCAAGTATTGCTGCAAGCATACCTACCACAACAATATGAGGGTCAACGAGTTTGATCGCGTCTATCGGTACGATGTTTTTTGCTATTGTGGAAGTTACTCTTTTACCAAAAAGCACCGCTCCTGCAAATTCGAAAATACCTGCTATGATGATGACTTGTTTGATCGACAGTGCTCCACTGCCCACAGACGTTCCCATTGCATTGGCAAGATCATTTGCGCCAATGTTCCACGCCATGTATAATCCTGCAAGAATTAATGCAATTACTATTGGATCAAAAAAATCCATTATTATATATCTCCTTTAAGTCTCATTTCAAATCGAAAATGTGGTCTATTAGAGATAAAGGTTTTTCTATTATTCTATATAGATATTTAAAAAATATATAGTAATATAGGTAATACTAAAAGAACGAATCAAGTGTCCGCTGATGCCTGATATTCGATAGCATCTCCGCTTTTTCCATCCAATCTGCATACGGCGTCCGCAGGCGCGTGGACATGTCTGAAAGTGCCATTTCAATAGAATCAAACTTCTGCGGCGCATTCTTAAGCGCCTGACGTGCTGCTTCGCGAACAACCCACACCCCAAGCGGTGCCCAGTAATCAGGTCGGATCTCGCGCACCATGAATACGGCTGCCTGCCTTTTGATCCCATCAAGGTATTCAAGCGCACCCAGGCGTGCGGCATAGTATCCGCCTGCAAGGGATGAGTATCCTTTCTTTCCCTCGATCCCTTCATGGTCCGACCCGACCCAAGCCGTGTTTCCTGACCACACCGTTTTTGGAAGCCACGACTCGATAAGTTCATACGAAAAACTGCGCGGGATAAAAAGTATCTCAAAATGATTCCCAAAAGTCTCTCCGCTAAACAGCTTGATGTCTCCTATCTGCTGGTAGTCCCTGATGGCTTGCAAATGGTCCTTGCCTGCCATATCATCAACTGCTGTTATGGACCAGCGTGTCGGGACAAGACGCCGCTCCTTCCCCAACAATCCAATCGACAGCAGCCTTGTAATGTGTTCATTCGGGACATTTCCGGTACGCAGTTCTGAAATAACATCCTTTGCCAGCGCATCGGTATCATATACAAGGTAATCCACTTTCGTTGGGACTTTAGGATTCTCTGTTATCTCAAAATTCTTCATTGTACCGGAAGGTCCCATTGGTGTTAATACACCATCAAATTTGAGTTCGTTCTTTATCGGTTTGGTAAACCATGCTTCCGTATCAATTGGTTTTTTGGACAGGGCAAGTTCCTGTGATTTTAAAAGAAGGGGATTGTCATGTGAACTGGCATCCTTAACCATCACTTTGGTATTGGCCCTTACAAGTTGCGAACGTGCGGAGATTATATCCTCAATTCCCATCTTGAGCCACTCTTTAGGATCTTCAAGCGCCATGGCATCACTGCCGCTCACAAACGGCGGGATCATTGGACCTGCAGATACGGAAGGATAGCCGTATCGTCCTACAAAAACAGCGGGTGGAGATGCTCCAAAAATAGAATCACTTGATTTAAAATTAATATTGATCTTAGAAGAGATCGATTCAATTGACTTGAATTTTTTAAGAATGGGGCAGGTTGGGCGACCGCAGAGTCCTTTTCCCTTACATTTGATGCAAAGATTTTGTTGCAATGTTATTCGTCTTCCCCACAAACACCACAGTATTCCACACTCGGATCGTTCTTATATAACCACCCGGATCTCTGGACAAACCTACATGCATTACACATACCTGTGACCTTGTCTTTTATAGAGATGTCCCCAAGCAGTCCTGCTGCCAAATTCCTGATAACTTTTTTGGTCTCATCTGAAAAATCAATCTCTGCGCCACGTTTTTCACTAACGTATTGTGATACTGCGGCTCTTGAGAGTCCCAGAGTCTCTGCAACTTTTTGCTGTGTACAGTTGTGTTCCATCATCATATTTCGTGCAAGTTCTGCCCTAATCGCAGGCAGGACTTTCTGTACCATTATTTCGCAGGGGGTTTTCATGAAAGGGGCTCCATTTTTTCTATGATTAATAAATTAAAAACTGATTACGTTTTAATGTTTTGCTTCTTCTTATAATCTTCAATTGCAGCATGAAGTGCGTCAGCAGCAAGGTTTGAACAGTGCATCTTAACCTGTGGAAGCCCGCCGAGTTCCTCTGCAACATCGTTGCGTGTGATCTCAAGCGCTTCTTCTATTGTTTTTCCAATTGCCAATTCTGTAACCATACTGGATGTTGCAATTGCCGCGCCACAACCAAACGTTTTGAATTTCACATCTGTGAGTATCCCATCCTCCACCTTGATGTAGATGTTCATCATATCTCCGCAGGTTGGATTTCCAACTTCTCCAACACCATCCGCATCCTCGATCTCACCGACATTACGCGGGTTTGAGAAATGATCCATCACTTTTTCATTATACATTTTTAACCTGCCTGTAAATTGATCTGTTCAATTGTTATTGAAAACATTAATCAGTTGAGTTTCATTTTTCCTGCAATGGGTGACATTGCCCGAAGTCTGCCAACAACTTCCACCAGCGCATCGACCACGTAATCAACTTCTTCCGGTGTGTTGTCTTTTCCGAGTGTTATCCTGAGTGAACCATGTGAGTCCTCAGGTCTGAGTCCCAAGGCTGTCAGGACGTGTGAGGGTTCAAGCGATTTTGAAGAACACGCCGATCCCGTTGATATTGCAATTCCTTTCATATTAAGGAACAATAGCATTGATTCACCTTCGATGAAACTGAACCTGAGATTAACGTTATTTGGAAGTCGTTTTGTTGGATGTCCGCTGAGGGCCACATCGTCGATCGAATCCATCACTTTCGCAATCAGTGAGTCACGAAGTATTGTCATGTGCTTTGCATCATCAACAAGTCGTTCGTCTGAAAGAGATACCGCTTTTGCAAAACCTACAATTCCTGAAATGTTCTCGGTACCTGCACGCATGTGTCGTTCATGGCTTCCACCATGGGCAAGCGCCTGTAAAGGCGTACCTTTTCGAACATATAACGCACCCACACCTTTTGGACCGTGTATCTTATGAGATGACATTGACAACAAGTCCACTCCAAGTTCGTCCACGTTGACAGGGATCTTACCAAGGGATTGCACAGCGTCTGTATGAAGGTATATGCCTTTTTCTTTTGCAAGTTTGCTGATATCCGAAATTGGCTGAATTGTTCCGATCTCATTGTTGGCATGCATAACACTGATAAGTATCGTATCATCACGGATGGCTTTTTTGAGTTCATCCATATCGATGATCCCCTCACTATCCACCGCAACGTATGTGACCTCAAATCCTTTCTTTTCGAGATAAGCGCATGAATTGAGTATTGCAGGATGCTCGATTGTTGAGGTTATTATGTGTTTGCCTTTCTTGGAATTGCGGTATGCAATACCTTTGATCGCAAGATTGTCTGATTCGGTCCCGCCCGAGGTGAAAATTATCTCTTCAGGTTTTGCACCAATCGAATTTGCGACCTGCTGGCGGGCTTGTTCAAGTGAACTGGCTGCTTCCTGGCCAAATGAATGCAGACTGGATGCATTACCAAACTTCTCTGTAAAATAAGGTAGCATGGCATCAACTACTAACGGATCGACCGGAGTAGTAGCGCCATGGTCCATGTATATTCGTTTCATGTTATCAACTGAATTTAGTTAGTCTCTAATAAATATGTAACTATTGTAACATATACACTAATGTGATACCATGTACAACTATTAGGTCCACATTAATCCATTTAATACAAAAAAAGATTGTGGCAAACCATCTGGTTATGCACACAAACCCAAAAGATTGTAAACTTTTTAATCTTTTATTTGATCCGGAGAGAATCCTTTTGCAACAAGCACAGCCTTCATACGCGAAAGATGATTGCCCTGCAATTCAACAGTATTTCCTTTTACAGTACCGCCGCACGCGAATTTTGATTTCAGATACGTAGATAGTTCATGAAGGTCGATCTCATGGGCATCAAACCCATCAACAACCGTAACTTCCTTTCCATATCTTCTTCTGTTTACTTTAACAATAATTCGCTGTTGCTCTTTTGCTACTTCTTCGCAGATGCACAATTCTGATGGCAATCCGCAGACGTGGCACATTTCTGAACTCATTTTTGGGTTTATCCTCCGATGTTATTATGTATCTTGTTACGCATATTTAACGTAAATATATTATAAAGATACATAGAGTAATCAACGATGCTATTAAAATCTAATGGTAAAATCATTGCATCAGATGTGGAATTTGCACGTAGTATAGTTAGCCAGACCCGCGGGTTGATGTTTCGCAAAAACATACAGAACAACTATGCTCTGGTCTTTGAAATGCGAAAACCAAAACGAGTTTCTCTTCACATGCTTTTTGTCGTTTTTCCCATCGATGTGTTGTTTCTTAACGAGTCAAAAACGATCATACGGACTGCAAAACTTAGTCCATGGATTGGCAGGGCATCATCTGGGGAAAAAGTGAAGTATATTATTGAAATGCCGGATGGAACAATATCAAAGAATGATCTGACGGTTGGGGTGCAGGTTTCTTTTTAGATATGAAACCTATAGAAAACATCGACAGATGATTTCAATCGAAATTGTCAATCTTTAGTTCGGAGTCTGATGAAGTAAAACTAAATTGATGTAATGCTGCTACGCACCATTACAACAACAAAGAAATGTTTATTTAACTACAGATGCTTTTATTGGTATCAATACCAATCATATTTTCTAATCAATACGAGGCGCATTAATGTTACCTGAAGATGACCTAAATATCATAACAAAAGAGATGGGAAGAGAACCGAATCTGGTTGAACAGGGCTGTTTTTTAAATCTATGGAGTGAGCACTGCTCATATCGTTCAAGTGCACCGCTGCTTCGGACTTTCACAACAACAGGTGACCGCGTTATAATAGGTCCCGGCGATGACGCAGCCATTGTCAGTATCGGAGACGGCTGGGTGCTTGCCATAGGTATGGAAAGCCACAACCATCCTTCATATGTTGACCCATATAATGGTTCAGCCACTGGAGTTGGTGGTATTGTGCGCGATATAATTTCAATGGGCGCGCGCCCAATTGCACTAATGGATCCCTTGTACTTTGGACCTCTCGACAGTCCCAAAAACCTCTACCTTTTTGAACATATCATCGAAGGTATTGCAGGATATGGCAACTGTATTGGCGTACCTGTGTTGGGTGGTGAGACGTTTTTTGACAAATCTTATAGTGGAAACCCACTTGTGAACGTGGTCTGCATAGGACTGGCGCGCGAGGAGGATGTTGTTACAGCCTGCGCACAAAAAGCAGGTAACAAGGTCATACTCATGGGTTCTACAACAGGCCGTGACGGTTTGGGTGGCGCATCATTTGCATCACGTGACCTCTCAGAAAGTGCAGAAGCGGAAGACCGACCAAGTATTCAGGTAGGAGACCCGTTCACAGAAAAACTTGTGATCGAAGCCACGCTTGAGGTTATCAAAAAAGGTTATGTAAAGGCATGCAGGGATCTTGGTGCGGCAGGGCTTGCAGGTGCAAGTTCCGAGATGGCATCTAAAGGAAACTTGGGAATATATATCATTGCCGATAATGTGATACTTCGTGAAACCAACATGACGCCATACGAGATCCTGATCGCCGAATCCCAGGAACGTATGGTTCTGGAAGTTGAACCCGGCGATGTTGATGCTGTATTTGAGATCGCTAAAAAGTACGACCTTAATGTAAGTGTTATCGGGGAATTAACAGAGAGGAAGTATTACACTGTTGAGTTTGAAGGCGAGATCGTGGCAGACATGCCTATTATATTCTTAAATGAGGGTGCTCCAACCTTCGAACGCCCTTCCGAAGAACCGAAACCACGTGATATCGGTGAAAAGCCTAATCCTCCTGCGGACTTGAAACAGGCAGTTCTGGATGTCCTTTCATCACACAACGTTGCATCAAAGGATTGGATATACAGGCAGTACGACCATGAAGTTCAGGTTCGGACTGTTGTAAAACCTGGTGAAGATGCAGGAGTGCTTCGAATTACAGATACGGCAGGACTTGCGCTTTCATGCGGTTGCAACCCGCGCCACACTTTGCTTGACCCATACAAGGGGGCAAAGGGTACAATCTATGAGAATGCCATGAACCTTGCAGTAAAAGGCGCACGAGGGGTGGCAATCGTGGATTGTTTGAATTTTGGAAATCCTGAAAGACCGGACATATACTGGCAATTCAAATACGGGATACTCGGACTTGGCGATGGCGCACGTGAACTGGAAATCCCAGTTGTGGGCGGCAATGTTTCACTTTATAATGAGAGCGGAGAGTTCAA
>JAUSPM010000056.1 GCA_030655675.1 Methanosarcinaceae archaeon
GGGATAGGCTGAATAGTTACAATTTTTTTAAATTAAACTCAAACTTAGGTCTATGTAAACATCACTTTTGCAGCCCCTACCATATCATGCAGGCGCTCGATAGGGATGCTAATTATCATTTCATCATCTTCGATATTTGCATTCTTACGACTGCCACTGCATCCTACCGTAACTCCCACCTGTCCGGTCTTATATGGCTGCGCAACACCATCTGCGCACAGGCTCTGTTTTCCTGCAAAATTCGCCTCAACGCGTCCACCGAGTCTGTGCAGAAGCGCCTGGGAAAGTTGCATTACCTGTTTTGGATTGCATACGATCATGACAACATCCGGCATGAATTTTGCATCAGCGATCGGTGCGTATAGGATAGCCTTTGTATATCCCGCAGGAAGCATTGGAATCTTTTGCATTGTACGCCGTGCTGCATTAATTGTACTAAAACTGTTCAATTTAAAGTAAACATCCCCATTTGCAAGATTTGGTTCCATTTCATAAAATCCCATGACAGCCGCACCGCCTTTGCACGCATGGTCTTCCATTAGTGTGTAGTACTGGGAACCATTGCGCCTCACATCATCTATCATCTGACAGTGTCGTGTTGGTTTCTCAATCCTTTTGATACCTTCCGGTACTTCGTGTGTATTCGGTATCAGCGATACTGCAACAGGTGAAGTTTTAAGTTTAAGAATATCGGTCAGTTCAATTCCAAGTTTGTTGATCTCTTTAATTTCCATACAAATCATCTCCCGATTTTACTTATTGTTTTAGAGCGTAAATAATATTGTGGTATATTATTGCGGTACAATGACGCAACAACATGCCGCGAGTGGTTATGCACAGACTATACACAACCAATTGCTATAAATACTTTTCGGGGTGGTTTTGCAAGGATTTGTGATTAAAATCAAAATTATATTGTCGTCATGGTTCAAAATCCTCATGCGCTTCCTGTGGATTTGTCGTCGAGCCATATGGTCCTTCACTGTATCCAAGTATTTCATTTGGATTGAAGTGGAGATACTGCTTGTCCTTTATCGGCGGAGTCTTGATAGCCACATTGGTTGAGCGCACATAGTTGCCATGCCTGTCTATTATGTTTACAGATGGTCTGAACTTGCCTGATGAACCATAGAACTTATCCATAGTATCCACAAGATTATTATAACGCTCCTCTGTCATATTCAGTAATTCCCGATATTTCACAAAAGTATCATCCCATGTCCGCATGACATGGGTGGGTGCATAAAGTTTACTATCCTCAAATGCAATGCGCTCTTGCGCATAGCCGCTGGGAGTAAGAAGCACCTTCCCACCACCACCATCCATATTGACTACATAATTGGGGATGGCAGGCCCTGAGATATGCCCCCTAAGATATTTTGTAAGAATTCTCATTTTAGGTATCGGAACAATATATTCACCAACTCTTGCGGTCTTGTGACACTGTAGCAGATAGTATGGTTTAACCCCTATCCAGTAAAGCTTTGAGAAAGTGGTTGCAAGAACTTTGAAATCATCGTTCACCCCATTTAGAGCAACCATCTGGTTAAAAATCGTAAAACCTGCATTTTTTAGTTTATCTATGGCAATTCTAAACTTATCTGTAATTTCGTTTTGATGATTGCAATGTATGGAGATGAACATGGGCCTGTACTTTTTAAGTACATCCACAATCTCATCTGTTACTGCCTGAGGCAATACCACAGGAACTCTGGTGCCAAGGCGAATTATCTTGACATGGGGTATGGAATAGATTTTGTCAAGAATATCATCAAGTATATCGAGGGGGAGGGTGAGAGGGTCTCCGCCTGTAAGAAGAACTTCATCGATATTTGTGTTTTTACTTATGTACTCGATTCCCTTTTCAATATCACTTGCCATTTCAAGAGTTGCTTTGCCTATGTCCTTTTTTCTCTGGCAATGATTGCAATACATATAGCATATCTTTGTTACCTTAAACGCAACCCGATTGGGATAGCGCTGGTATACACACCCGTATGAGCGTTCCTCTTCTGACATTGGGTCATCCAGCCCGACCTTAAAAAGATATGCTGCCGGAGTAGGAACCGCTTGTCTAAATATTGGATCAACCCTGTCTGGGATGGAATTTCCGGCTTCATCTTTGAGATTGAATGGATCCTGAGGCATCAGAGATGCGTAATATGGCGTAATCCTCATTGGGGTTGAGATGAGAATTGCCTTATCTATACATTTTTTCTGGAAATCATTTAGTGAAATAACCTTTTCAAGCTGGGTTACAGTTGTGATGGAGTTAGATATCTGCCAGTTTGGATTATTCCATTCATCCTCAGAAATGTCTTTATATAATTCAATATCTCTAAAATCCCGACCTTTGAATAGATTGACTTTGCTCATTAACATTAACCCCAAACAATTTTATCATATGATTCCATCGCATATATCATTTTTTTTGCAATGGTCTTGTGCTGAAACCACCCAATTGTAGAAACATCACGTAAAGATAATAACCAATGCAAAATAAATCAGATCAATTTATCCGAATGAAGCGGGAAATATCTAAAAAGAAGGCTTCTGCCCCATTCAAATTAAAAAAAGAGAACTACTGCTCAAGTATCTCTTTAACTTTCTCAAGAACCGCAATCGCATCACTGCGTTTAACGTCGACTTCATGTTCTTTGCAGTATTTAATAAGCACATCACCTGCATCGGATGAAAGCACACTGTCCTTGACACTCTGTTTCACTATCCCAAAATATGTCCTTTCGATATAATGTGTCCTTTTTGCAATTCCCATCAACAAATTAAGGGTATCTTTATCGATGATTCCTCCGTCACATGCTGCATTGAAAGTTTCCCTTATATTCACCATCGGGTTTGAAACAGGTTCAAACGTGTCCGGATTGGTAGCCACGGCCACCTCATCATCGGCTTCGATAACACCGTCGCGGTACCATTCGTACACCTTGCCGACACCTATCATTCCGTAAGTATCGAGTTCAGATGCGCGGAGTGCTCCCATACTGCAACCGCCGACAACGATAACTCCGCTTTTTAATGCCTTGATGATCTCTTTGTGGGCAACTGCGGTCTTGTCAAAGAATATACCATCAATGATCCCTATGACATTGTATCCCTTTTTCACAGCCTTTTGGACATCACATCGAAAAACTGGTCGGCTATATTTAACATTGACGTCGAGTATCTTTTTTGCATCTTCATGGCTGATGCTTGTACCTGCAAATACTATTGGGCGAAGTACTTTGTTCATCGTGGTCCTCTTCTATTTCTCCACGGTCTGTCTTCTTTTGCCATACTCTGTCTTTTAACCAATCTCATCCTACTTCCAACACGTTCACGGTCAAGTGTATACAATTCAAATGTTGGGATAATCACACGTACGACAGGTATGTTTATGCCCTCTCTTGATAGGTTAACCACAATAACATTATCAACGATATTCTTGAGTTGGTCAAGTACAACTCTAATGTTTTCTGCCGGTGTTGGTGTTGAGACATCTTTTATCTCTGCAAGCGATATCGTCTCCTTATTCTCATACCAGAACTTGTTCATGCGTTTCATTTGGTCGTATCCGATGTTACGGACAAACTTTTCACGGTCTGTGTCCTCACGTGCCCCATGAATTTGCACAAGTCTGGATTGAGCGGCTTCGGTAATTGCCCGACTGACTGCAATTTCAGGTTTTAGGTGTGAACCCGCACCCATTACCAGCATTGCCGCATCCTTTGATTTAACATCATCAGTTGCAGCAACGACTGTCGTGACATTGGTATCATGATTAAGCACCCACAGCCTGATTTCCACGCCTGTATCATTGAACTTTTGAACAAGTTCATAGTTAATTCCGTCATCCGGAGTCAAAATGAGTTCTTTCCCCGTATTCCGGTTAAACTCAGCACTGCTCAATGCATCTCGCTCGATAACTTCCAGCAAGCCATGGAATATTGCTTCTTCCATCACATTTCCTGCTGCAAGACCATTGGTATTGCTTCTGAAGAGTTTAACACATTGTCCGGGTTCTATGTATGGGTGATAAACGGCATTGGAAGGAACGAATATCGCTTCATTCTTCAGCAGGTCCCATCCTTCCGTCCAGTCGACAAGTTTGTCAGGCAGGAGTGGTTCCGGTAAAAGAAGCAATGCCGGGTCAAGTATATTATGATCTGCGACTGCTTCTTCATGCGTTTTTATAATCGTTTGTGCCGAAATATCAGTATCAATGTTATCATTTGTTCCCGCTCTTTCAGCAAGACATCTCTCAAAACCTTCCATCATTGCAGATATCCGCGCCTGGTCTGCTGTTGCTCCTTTTCCGGAATATATGGATATTCCGCCTTTGGCAGCACTTGGTCGAATGGATGAAAATACCGGAATCCCGATCCTGTCAAGGTCAGTTATGTCTGCGATACGGGTCACACCTATTGTCTTAAGTTGACTCTTGGCGTTTTTGAGGGTCGTTTCTCCGTCGTGTACTCTTTGGGTGCCATCTAAATAGAACAGCGACTCGTCAATGATTATCTCGGTCATGGTTAGCAAACGCTCTTGCATATATTATATATCTTGCGACAAGTCAGGAAGAGACATCTCAACCACCACAACAGTTAATTATATATAATATAGAGTTATTATTGACTATTCGGCAACACTAACATTGTGAAGATGTTTATTTTGCTATATATTAAGTTAACTGATGTCGTTTTTTAAATAATACGATTGAAGAGACCGGAGGAAATGTAGTATGAGAACTATAATGAAAAATAATGATAAATTTAAACTTGGAAACCGCGAAAAAGCAGGTAATGTTTCCCACATAGTAATTAGTGGGCACACTGCAGATAAACTAGATTCCGAAGAGTTGGATCTTTATCGTTTCATGATCGGCGGTTTGCAGGCTAAGTAGCCTGCAAAATCTATTTCTAATTTAGCACCATTACAGATTTGCATGTATGATGTTTATTCTGTCCGCGAAGATTTTCCAGTTCTAAAGGAAGTTGTCTATTTAGACAGTGCCGCAACTACCCAGACACCCGTTCAGGTAGTTTTGGCTATGGAAGATTATTTTTATAAATACGCAGGCAACCACGGACGCGGTGCGCACAGGCTTGCGCGCCAGACCACCAATCATTACGAAGATGCACGTGAGAATGTTGCTTCATTTTTGAACATCGACTACAAAAAGACGATATTCACAAAGAACACTACCGAAAGCATCAATATGGTTGCGCACGGGCTAGAATGGAATTCCGATGACCATATAATCACAACACTCATCGAACATCATTCCAATCTACTTCCATGGATGCGTTTGCGTGAACAGGGTGTTGAAGTTACGATTATAAGCCCTGATGAATACGGCATCATCGATCCAAAAGACATTGAAGATGCCATGACCGACAAAACGCGCCTTGTAGCAATCACCCATGTTTCCAATGTGTTTGGCTCGATCCAGGACGTTGCAAGGATTGTGAAAATTGCACACAAAGGCGGCGCGCAAGTGTTAATTGATGGCGCGCAGTCCGCAGGCCACATGCCACTTGACGTGGGTGCGCTAGACTGCGACTTTTTCGCTACTTCAGGCCACAAAGGTCTGCTCGGACCACAGGGGACCGGTGTGCTGTATGTCAAAGAACCGGATATGCTCGCGCCGACATATGTTGGAGGCGGCACGGTACACGCTGTCACATCAACGGGTTTTGAACTTGAACCATCTCCAGCCAAATTTGAAGCAGGCACCCCCAACATTCCAGGTGTTATCGGACTTGGGCGCGCGGTGGAATATGTGCAGGAACTCGGCACGGCTGATATAGAGCGCCATGAGACTAAACTTGCAAAGGATGCAGCCCGACGGCTTGCAGAAATGGATCTGGTTGAAGTGTATGGACCACAGGACCGCGCAGGTGTTGTGCCATTCAATGTAGTGGGACTCAATGCACACGACGTTGCCATGATACTGGACGAGACAAAGAAGATATGTGTGCGAAGCGGACATCACTGCGCGATGCCAAGTATCCAGTTCCTTAAGGTAGAGGGTGCTGCCAGAGCATCATTTGGATTATACAATACACAGGAAGAAGTGGATCTTTTCGTTGATTCAGTTTTCCAAATAACCTCTCTTGTTGCGTAACTTGCTTTTTTGGATCCATATAAAATATCCTATATATCATAACGTTGAATAGGTCATGGATGCCCCAAAGATACACAAAAAACTATTCTGTGACTACTATTCAAAAAGACGGCGAGACGTTTTCGTCTGAGCGTACTGTTGCAAAAGAGGACTCGATCGAATTGTCTGTGAATGGTACCCGTGCAGCATCCATCCTTGCGTCTCCTGAATATGTAAGGGAACTTGCGGTCGGATATGCGATATGTGAGGGGATCGTTGGTTCTGATGAGATTGTGGATATTCAAGCCGACGGCATGGAAGTTAATATAGATATCAAATGTACTGATGATTTTACACTCTGGCATGAACTCCGCTCATCTGGTTGTATCGGTGTCAAGTGGCAGGGTAACGAGGACATCAATGTCAATTCGGATACCGTATTTCCCGCAAGTTCCGTATTTTCTGGTATAAAGTTCCTTGAATCAGATGTTTATCGCATGACAAGAGGTACTCACCTTGCGGCATTGGTTTCAATGAGAGGTGAACTGGTTGCAAAAGCGGTTGATATAGGGCGGCATAATGCCATAGACAAAGTTGTAGGTTATGCAGCACTTAACAATATCGATGTTTCACAACTTTATCTTCTCTCAACTGGCAGGCAGTCGGCTGGGATGGTACTAAAGGCGGCACGTGCAGGCATACCTCTAATCGTAACTAAAAGTGCTCCATTTGATAGCGGGATCGATGCTGCGGAGAAGTCCGGTGTGGGGTTGGTTGGTTTTGTATCAAATACAGAAATGACTGTATTTGCAAACAAATGGCGAATTGATTAGTCATTCAATTATTAAGATGTGAAAAATAAAAATAAAGTATTTGTTTAGCGGGTCTAAAGTTGTGTTGTAGCGTTGCAGATTAATGAGTTGGAAATAAAAACGACACTACCACACGCGCGTAGCGCGGCGCCGTCCTACCCCACTGCCCTGAATACACATCGAAGTTTCAATCACTGTCAACATGTCTGTTTTTGTATGGATTGCCCTAAATAGAAACTGCGTATTTTGCGAATGTGAACGGATGGTAGATATGGAATATGCCGCCTGCGGCGGGTTGCTGCATGGGGTTTTAGGTATTTGAAATGTACCGACATTTTATCAGGTAAACAAATACAAAATAAAAATAGAAAAAAAGAAAGATTTGTCAACAAACCTTATCTTTCTTAAAATGTGAATTTACCGCTATGTGCGTCAAGTAAAAGTGCAAGTACAAGAAGGAACATGCTGAATAGCACAACTCCTACACCCGATATCATCATCATTAATGTTGCAACTGATTTGAACGGAATGAAAATAATACACATTACAAATCCTACCGCGCCAACAATAAATGCAAGATAATATAACAAATAATCTGATTTTAATATGTTATCCATAATTATCACCTTTTTTTATACCACATAATAGGTTAAGTATTCATATAATTTTCCATTTACATCTAATGGAGTGCAGTGTATCAAAGCAAAAGACTATTATGTGTATATATAAGTTAATGTGTAAGTTTGAGTAACATTAAGGAGACAATTTAGTGAACAAGGATATGCTTCTTTGGGATGAGACCATTTTTAAAAACGGAGAGGTGCTCGAACTTGACTATCTTCCCGATTATTTTGCACATCGTGATAATCAATTGCAGTCGTTGAAATACAGCCTGCGCCCGGCCATGCGCGGAATGCGCCCGGTAAATTGTCTATTGACCGGACCTCCAGGCACTGGAAAGACTACTGCTGTCCTTAAAGTGTTTGAGGAGATGAGGGAGCATACTGATAATATTATCTTTGTGAAGGTCAACTGTCAGATGGATTCTACACGTTTTGCCGTGATCGCCAGGATATATAAAAAACTGTTCAACATTTCCCCTCCATCATCAGGAGTGTCATTTCGCAAGCTCTTTGAGAAAGTTGCAGAACATCTCGCTGAGACCGAAAAAGTGTTGGTTGTTGCACTGGATGATATCAATTACCTGTTCTATGAAGGTCATGCAGATGAAGTGATGTATTCACTCCTTCGTGCACACGAGGAGTATCCCGGGGCAAAAGTGGGGATCATTACCATTGTTAGTGATACTGGAAAACTGTACCAATTTGATCAAAAAGTTAGTTCCGTGTTCTTACCAGAGGAGATCGATTGCCCAAGATATGACTATGGTGAATTACAGGATATTATATCGAACAGATCTAAACATGCGTTTTTCCCGAATGTTGTTTCTGATGAAGTGCGGGATAAGATAGTTGATTACGTTGACCGGACAGGAGACCTACGTGTTGGTGTGAATCTGCTCAAGCGTTCAGGAATGAATGCCGAGCGCCGCGCAAGCCGGACAATCTCCGTAGAGGATGTTGAGAAGGCTTACGAGGCATCCAGATTGATGCACCTCTGCCGGAGTATCCAGTCACTTACACCTGATGAGAGAACACTGCTCAAATTGATCGCAAAAGGTGAGGATGTCCAGACAGGAGAACTGTACAAGTCGTTCCACGAGATAACAAAGCTTGGTTATACACGATTTTATGATATGGTGAACAAACTCAATACAGTCCAGTTCGTGGATGCTAATTTTTCAGGCAAGGGTACGCGCGGACGCACAAGGATCATCAAACCCAGATATGAGCCAAAAGACATACTGAAATGTATTGATTGATTTTTTTGTATTTGTATAGATGTGGGGAGATATCTACGCAAACGAGAGTGTTTTACCTTAAACAAAAACCAATACAACCGCCGCAGGCGGCATGTTTCCTAATCACTAATCGTATGCAATTATTCACATTGATCTGATTAATAATATAATAACATATAATTTTAAATTAAAATCTATCGATTCCGCAAAAATGACACACAATATTTATTATACAAATCATTTTGTCCATTAAATGCGAAAAGAGGAAGATTTCATTGATGATAATAGAACATGCCGCCTGCGGCAGTTCGACTTAGCGTCAAAAACTGCTAAATAAAGACGATTTTTTTTATGTCCTGACAAATTGTCAGAATTGCAATAAATGCAATACAATTTTTAAAAAAAAATAGATGAAAAAAAAGATAAATAGGCGCAGAAAAACTGCGCCTATTGAATATTGTTTTTTGCAGTTATCCCATCATTCCAGGAGGCATGCCACCCATACCGCCCATTCCTTCAGGAGGCATTGATGGTGCGCTGGTGGATGCGATGATATCATCGATCCTGAGGATCATTACTGCTGCTTCGGTTGCTGCGTTGATTGCCTGTGTCTTGACTCTGAGAGGCTCTACAACTCCTGCTTTCCACATGTCAATGACCTCACCTACATAGACATTAAGACCTGCTGTCTTTACGCCTTTTTCGTGGTGTGCACGAAGTTCCATAAGCATATCGATCGGGTCAAGACCAGCATTCTCTGCAAGTGTTCTTGGTATTACTTCAAGTGCTTCTGCGAATGCTTTGACTGCCAACTGTTCCCTACCGCTAAGTGTTGCTGCATATTCCTGAAGTCTGAGTGCAACTTCAACTTCCGGTGAGCCGCCGCCTGCAACTAGTTTTTCATCTTCAATTGCAACGCCGACTACACGCAGTGCATCTTCAAGTGCTCTTTCGATGTTGTCGAGTACATGTTCTGTACCGCCGCGAAGAAGAATGGATACTGCCTTTGGATTGTCGCATCCTGTGATGAATGTCATGTTGTCGCCGCCAACCTTTCGCTCTTCAACAAGTTTTGCAGTTCCAAGGTCGCTGTCTGAGATCTCGTCAAAGTTTGTGATGAGACTTGCGCCGGTTGCTCTTGCGAGTTTCTCCATGTCGCTCTTCTTAATACGCCTGATAGCAAAGATACCTGCTTTAGCAAGGAAGTGCTGTGCCATGTCGTCAATACCTTTCTGGCAGAATACAACATTTGCACCACTGTTTATAACCTTTGCAACAAGGTCTTTTAACATCTTCTCTTCCTGGTCAAGGAATGATTGTAACTGGTCAGGTGATGTAATTGATATCTCAGCATCGACTTCTGTCTCTTTGAGTTCGATAGCGGAATTAAGAAGTACAATCTTTGCATTCACAACCTTTTTTGGCATATTTGTGTGCACACGCTCTTTATCGATGATCATACCCTCGATAAGTTCTGACTCTTCCATTCGGGCACCGGTCTTTTTCTCGACCTTGATGTTTTCCATCTCAACTGTGTTGCCATCGCTTCCTTTATCAACAATACTACAAACTGCATCCACTGCAATGGCTGAAAGTACATCCTTTGATGCTTCTGCACCCTTTCCTGTCATTGCGGTTGCGGCGATGTTGATAAGAAGTTCACGGTCATCAACAGTAACGCTTTTTGCAAGTGATTTAAGAATTTCTGCTGCCTTGTCGGCTGCCAGTCTGTATCCTGATGCGATAATTGTTGGGTGTATGTCCTGCTCAATAAGATCTTCTGCTTTCTTGAGAAGTTCACCAGCAAGTACAGCAGCAGTTGTTGTGCCGTCTCCGACCTCGCTGTCCTGTGTCTTTGCGACTTCAACGATCATCTTTGCTGCAGGGTGTTCGATATCCATTTCTCTTAAAATGGTTGCGCCGTCATTGGTGATTACTACATCTCCCATTCCGTCAACAAGCATCTTGTCCATTCCTTTTGGACCGAGTGTGGTTCTTACAGCTTCTGCAACGGCTTTTGCAGCCATGATGTTGTTGCTCTGTGCTTCTCTGCCTTTTGATCTTTGACTGCCTTCTCTCATAATGAAAATTGGCTGTCCAGTCATTTGTCCTGCCATATCTTTAAGCCTCCAATTTAGTAATAGATTAATTATAGGGAACCTGTAAATTCAGGCCTTAGGTCATTTTAGATGTTTGTAGTTCTATATAACTATTGTGCCAGAGACGGGTGTGTGAATAAGCGGTTACCAATCCATAAGTATACCATTTAATGTCAACTCTTTTCGACATCTACACTATATTTTATAGTGTTCATCCCCAATTTGTATTTGTATAGATGTAGTTGAATGGCTGCGTAAATATGATTGTTCTACCTTAAACTAAAAACAATGCAACCGCCGTCAGGCGGCACGTTCCACATATACTAAATTGAATTATCTAAATATTTAACAAAAAGTGTACAAGAAAATGCTCACTTCGTTCGCATTAACTTGCACTATATATTAATAAAATAGTATTTGTTTATCTGATGAAATGTCGGTGCACATTTCAAATACCCAAAACCCCATGCAGCAACCCCGGCGCAGGCGGCACGTTCCATACCTACCATCCGTTCGCATTCGCAAAATACGCAGTTTCTATTTAGGGCAATCCATACAAAAACAGATGTGTTGACAGCGATTGAAACTTCGATGTGTATTCAGGCCAGTGGTGAAGGACGGTGCCGCGCTACGCGCGGATGGTAGCATCGTTTTTATTTCCAACTCATTAATCCGCAACGCTACAACACAATTTCAAATCCGCTAAACAAATACCATAATCCTATAGATTATATACTACAAGAAAATGAAATTAAATTAAAACGAGATATTTGAGCAAACGAATGTTTACCTGTCAATTACCAGTCAACTTCTATATCTAAGACCTTATTTGATCGTGCGTCGAAATATTTGATAAAACCGTTCTCCACACCGTGAGTGTATACTCCATGAGTAAGTTGCACATTATTCTTGCAATGGGCAATGATCTTTTCAATATTGCAATCTTTGCATTCATGTAAAACATGTTCTTCCTTTTGACTTTTGCTCAAACCAAGTGTATGCCCGATCATATTTTCAGCAGATACATTAAAGCCTAATAAATTGTAAATATAATCAACCATATCGATCGTAGAAGAGAAAATATGTGACATGTTACCGATATATGATCTAAGCAGATTGTATTCAAATGCTCTGATATTAAAACCAACCACATTATCTTTTTCCAGTATATTCAGAAGTTCATCCATGTCTGATGAAAAATGATCATCCATATATACATCAGGCATCGAATTCTGGAATTGTTCAAGACATGAATCGTCTGGCATGAAAATTGAGCACTCATCAAGGATATCACTATAAGTCACACATACCGAAATACCCATTTCCTGGCAATTTTCCAATCCACCCACTTCATGCAAGGACCGTTGTGGTTGTATATCTAAAAATATAGTCATATAATATCAGATTATCAGAATCAATTTGATGACACATTAACTTTTCTTTTTTATTGTATATAATTTGTAAAATTATGTAGTCCAAGTTAATACGAACGAAGTGAGCATTTTCTTGTTATTGACACTATTTTGTTTAACGTGACTTAAAAAGACGTTTTGATCTATTCAAAACACCATCGACCTCTACTTTTCCAATCGCACTTATAAAATTAGCAGCACGATACATATCATTTTGATGATGCGCTGTCATGCGTGACTGGTACACTCTGATCGAGCGCAACAGATCGATCTTGCGAAATTCAGGCCAGAATGGTGCACAGAAATATGCAGCACATTCATTACCATTAGCCTGCCACGATAGGAAATTTGATACTCTGGTATCCCCGCCAGTGCGTATGATCAGGTCAACGTTGGGTACTGCAACCCCTCCGGCAGGATAAAGATGTTCTGATATCGTGGATTCTGTAATCCCATCAAGTGCCAACTCGCCCTGAACTACCTTATTTGCAATCTCCTGCACAGCCTGGATGATATCCTGCCTGCCTCCGTATGCTATTGCAACATTCAGATGAAATCCGTCATAATCACGAGTGACACGCTCTACTTTTTCAATCGATTCCTGAAGATATACAGGCACCTTCGATACATCACCAATTACCCGAACCCTCATCCTGCGTTTGTGAGTGCGTTCATCCTCACACATCTCATCGAATTTAAGTCCGATAAGGTCAAAAAGAGATTCATTCTCATCTTCGGATCGATTAAAATTCTCAGTTGAAAATGCATAAATTGTCAAGTGTTTAATACCTGCCTCCCATGACCAATCTATCACTTTCTCTGTAGTATCTGCTCCTCTTGAATGACCAAAATTGGTGGCTTTTTTCATCCTGCCGGCATATCTCCGATTCCCGTCCATGATCACTGCAACATGCCGTGGAACCGTACCACTTACAACTTCCTGAGTCAGTAAGCGTTCGTATCCCCTGTATAATGTGCGCCATATGAACTTTAACATGAAATATTACCACCTTAAAATAGTCATATCACATAACCACATTAGGATCATTAAAAAATTAGTGGTCATTTGTTCTGGAAATAGATAAAAACATATTGTAAATAATAATAATAATATTAGATCAAATCGCAATAAAATTATTAAATAAATTAATAATTATCGAGAACAGAACGAACTACATCTTTGTAGTCTTCCTTAAGTGAATATATATTATGGTCCCCAGTTACGTTAATACTAAGAATGCCCAGCCTTGTATTCATGAGTCCTACCATTGCAGAAACTCCCCTGTAACTAACCTCAAAATCGGTTTTTTCGAGATATTCAAATACATCACCAGTAGTAAAAGTACCACCATCAAGAAACATATTCAAGACTACTTTACGTATCCCAGTATCATCGCGACCAAGATATTTTATAAGTCTTGCCCTTACTCGCTCTTCGATTGTTTCCGTTTCCAGTACTAACACCTCTTTTTTAAAAATGTAATTTTTAACTTATAAACCTATGGTAAATTATCAGTATTTACAAGGATTTATAAGAATTTACAAACCAAAATACGACTAATCTACATCAGACTTGCATATATATTTTGGTATTTATTTTTCAAATTGACATTGTTTCGACTACAAGTCCACCTTCAAATGGATATCTTTCAATGATAGATAATGTACCACCTGCTCTTTTAAGTTCCTGTGCGATGTCCTCAAGTATCCACCACGCGATCTCGATAATGCCACCCTTTATCTCAAACATATCATCCGGCACTTCCATCTCGCACAATACCCCTAATACAGCATCGAGGTCATCACTTTCGATCACACCAACCACAATAGTTCCGTCATCAGTTATACCATCAAAAGCGCGCGCGGTCTTGTTAGCAATGCGCAACAGGCGCTTTCTGAGTTGTACAGCATCCTTGTACCGAGATGAACAAAAGTGCACCTTTGATGTATTCACAGCCACTTTTTGTGCACATGCGCGCGAGTCGGCCACGGCATTTGACATGTCATCCGCAAGCTCAAATCCGCGCAAGTGCATCTCATCTGCATTTGTGTCCGAAAATTCAAGTTCATTCAGGTTCAGGAACCCTCCGACTGCATCAAGTAGCGGCAAAATTCCTTCAGCCCCTTCAATTGATGGGATCTCGATCCCTGCCGACATCCCGAGTTCGAGCGCGGTTTTGATAGAATCTGCAAATGGTGTTTGTTCGAGACAGTTCCACCTCTCCTGAGGCGGATGGAATCGTATCTCATCAAGTCCCGCATCTGCAAGCGCAGCAAGTGTTTCCTTATCGGGCGCGATCGATGTGTATAGATGAATGTGATGTTCAGTTCCAAATTCCGATTTTAGCAGGCGTATGTAATGCACCACTCGTCCAATCTCAAGAAGCGGCTCACCCCCGGTGATACCGGTGCCCAGCGCATCCATTTGGTGCGCTTCGGCTATTACGTCCTCGTCAGAGGTCACACGGCGCTCGTTCGCAAATGTCACATCGTTTTTCCGATCTTCTGAAATTGGACAGTAAAAACAATCACGCCCGCAGATTCCGGTTACAAATAATACCATTTTTGCACCGATTTTGCAGAGTTTGCAACCTTCGGATAGATAATTGTGAAACGAACCCGCTTCGTTCTGGATGATTTCAGGCATACGTCCAGTTATACATCTGTTTGTACATAAGCGTTGTTTGGTTTATGGTTGTGCATTTATTTTGCATAACCATTATATATCTTACTAACATAAAGACTATGTATGCCAGAAGATGAAGAAGATGGATACATCGTAGTGCTGGGCTGTAAAAAGTGTGGGAAATGCGATAATGTATGCCCCACAGGCGCGCTCCAAAAGGAAGATGGCATGGTCAAGATAGACTATGACAAATGCACGCTGTGTATGAAGTGTGTCGATGTGTGTCCAAATAAGGCGCTTGTTTATATGGAGTGAAATGTCTTTACTCAAAAACTCAACAGACATTGCAGTGTAAACATTGTATTTGTTTAGCTGGTGCAGCGTTGTAGTGCAGAGTGTTTAATGAGTGCATGATAAAAACGATTATACCACCCGCGCAAGAGCGCGGCGTTGCCCTACATACACATCGAATTTTCAATTGCTTTTAGCGTATTCCACAATTTTTAATAGTATATGTTTTATAAACATATAGTTCGAGTAAATCCGAGCATAGCGAGGATTTTCTCGTTGTTATAATCTGTAAGATTATGTACTCCAAGTAAATCTGAGCATCAGCGAAGATTTTCTTGCACACTGTTTGCTAACGATTTCGATTATTCAATTTAGTATGTATGGATGTAACGTGCCGCCTGGCGGCGGTCGCATTGTTTTTAGTTTAAGATCGAACAATCACATTTATGCAACAATCATATCACATCTATACAGATACAATATTTCTATCGGGCGGATTAATTCTTTGTGCATATTTTTACAAATCAGATTTGCCGCGAAAATG
>JAUSPM010000075.1 GCA_030655675.1 Methanosarcinaceae archaeon
TATTTTAGATGCAGTCGTTAATAGTATCCTATAATAAAAGAGGATACTAAAAGGGATTGTATTATGAAAATAGATGCACGCTGTCCACATTGCCTGCTTTCAAGAGTACATTATGAAGCAGGACTATCGACCGATGATAAAGAACTGATACACAAGACCGTAATGGCAAGTATCGATGTGCTCAAGCACACATATAAACCCGGTATTCCGGCTGGATTAGTTTCCACGGCAATTCACCGCAAGGCGTATGCGGTTCTAAATGACCCTGATCCATATCTTGAACTTAAGCAACTCAGCAATAAGGTTGCAAATGAAGTGCTTCCAATTGCGAAAAAGAGGATATATGAAGGTGAACCGGAAGATGGGGAAATATTCAGGCGGGCTGTGCTCGCATCTGTTATAGGTAATTATTTTGATTTCGGGGTAATGGGATTTGACGTTGAACCTGATGTTTTCGATGAGACGTTCACAGAACTGTTCAAGCACGGGCTGGATGTGGATGACACTTCCCGGATGCTTGGTATGCTTGATAACGTGGTCTATGTAGCTGACAATTGCGGTGAGATATTGCTTGATACACTGGTATTTGAGATCATCAAGAAAATGGGTGGAAATATCACACTGGTAGTTCGCGGTGCTCCAATACTCACGGATGTGACAATGGATGATGTTCATGAGTTTGGAATCGACAAAAAAGTTGATCGCGTACTGACTACAGGTTCGGATGCGATAGGTGTTTGTTTTGATGATGCTCCGGCAGAACTTATGGAAGCGTTTGATAATGCATCACTCATAATAAGTAAGGGAATGGCAAATTATGAGACACTTTCAGAACGAAACTTTGGTCCGATCGCTTATCTGCTTCGTACAAAGTGTGAAAGTGTGGCGGAAGACATGGGGCTTAAAGTGGGTTATTCGGTTGCAAGGTTAGTGAATTGTGACTGATGGATATAAAATGTTCAATAGCTAATGTATAATAGCTGATGTGAAATGGTTGTTGTTTAACGTTTAATGAATAAATTGTGGAGATGTGGAAAATGTGTGAACTAAATGCTGTACTTGTTCGCGGTGGCGAGCGGGAATTGATTATGGAATCAGTGACCCGAATGGTTATTGATGGTGATTCTGTTGAACTTACAGGAATATTCGGGGATAAAAAGGTTGTATCGGGTTCGATAAAGGAAGTCGATTTCACTAAAGGGGAAACCCTAATAATTGGAAAGTGAATATAACGTAGGAGGAGGGGGATGTATTGGCTTTGAAACATAAAATTATGCAGAGCCGATGCGATATCGACACTTATTTATTAATAACTAACAGTAAATACAACATTAGTGTAATTAATTCCAGTTGACCACACAGTTGGTCATAGGTTATGGGTCGTTATAGGTTGTTATGAATTAATATGTTACAGTCTATATTTGTGGTAAATGAGTATATGGAGGACTTTAAATGGTAAAAGTGAAAGTTGCAGTAAATGGATACGGTACTATAGGTAAGAGGGTCGCAGATGCTGTTCGTCTGCAGAATGACATGGAAGTTGTAGGCATTGCAAAGACAAGACCTAATTTCGAGGCTTCAATGGCTCACGATAAAGGGTATGATATCTACACTCTTCCAGCCAGTATTAATGATTTCAAAAATTTTGGCATAGAAGCGGCTGGAACTATTGATGACATGATCAGCAGTGCTGATGTTGTTGTTGATTGTACACCCGGCGGCATTGGTGAGAAGAACAAATCCCTCTATGAAAAGGCAGGAGTAAAAGCAATATGGCAGGGCGGCGAAGACCATGAACTTGCAGAATGCTCTTTCAATGCTGATGCAAATTACAATGAAGCCATTGGAAAAGATTTTGTCAGGGTTGTCTCATGCAACACAACCGCTCTTTGCAGAGTGATATCACCTCTTGATAAGGAATTTGGCGTCAAGAAAGTGCGGGCTACACTCCTTCGAAGGGCTGCCGACCCGGGAGATATTAAACACGGTCCGATCAATGCGATCGTTCCAAATCCAATAACACTTCCATCACACCACGGTCCTGATGTGAAGACGATCATGCCGCACATTGACATTGCGACAATGGCTGTCAAACTTCCAACCACTTTGATGCACGTACATACTCTTAACATGGAATTCAGAGACGAGTGCACAGCACAGGATGTAAAGAGTGTTCTTGCAAAGCAGTCACGAGTCAGATTTGTCGGGCAGGGGATCACATCGACTGCCGAGATAATGGAACTTGCAAGGGATCTTGACCGCCCAAGAAGTGATATGTGGGAGACTTGTGTATGGGATGAATCCATAACCATGTATGAAGGAGAATTGTACTTCTTCCAGGCTGTCCATCAGGAATCCGATGTGATTCCCGAGAATGTGGATGCGATCCGTGCCATGATGGAAATCGAGACAGATGGTGCAAAATCGATAGCGAAAACAAACAAGGCAATGGGTATTTGATTACCCTTTGTTTTTATCTTTATCTTTATCTTTATCTTTAACTTAATAATTTCATTACACTTTATGGCATCAGATCTGGATTTTTTGAATTTATGCAATCGCGCATCACAGGCTGCAGCAGATGCTATTGAAGATATGGTGGGTAGCAGCGACGCTTACACCACTCTTTATATGGGAGCTGACGGCACTCCGACAACAAAGATCGATGCGGCTGCAGAGGATGCAATACTCGCGGTTTTGACGGATGACGGCAGATCGATGCGGCTTCTCAGCGAAGAGGCAGGAGATATAATGATTGGGGAAGGGGATAAACCTGAATTCTCAATTATACTTGATCCTCTTGACGGAACCTACAATGCGGCTTTTGGTATTCCATTTTATAGTGTATCTATTGCAATTGCAAAACCTGATCTTTCCGGCACTTCATTCGGTTATGTCCAAAATCTTGCAAATGGAGATGCATATCATGCAGGGTCTGGCAAAGGTTCATACTTGAATGGCAAGTCGATAAGTCTATCCGGTAATTCGGATGTTCATGAGTTTTGCATAAGTGTATATGGTTATCGTCCTCATGTTGAACGAACATCTATGTTATGCAAAGGGGTTAGAAGGATAAGGGTACTTGGCAGTGTGGCGCTGGAACTGTGTTATGTCGCATCTGGCAGGATGGATGCGTTTGTTGACGTTCGCAGGGCTTTGCGGTTAACCGATGTTGCGGCAGGGATTTTTATACTTGATAAGGCAGGTGGGGTGGTTTCCAATGTTCATGGTGACCCGATTAAATTTCCAAATGGTATTATGAATCGTGTGGATATGGTTGCATATAATGGACATGCAAACATTTATTTTTTTAAATTGAATTCAATGGGGTAATTTATTGGCAAATGTGGTGAAAAAGATTGTTATTTTTTCAAGATGTGA
>JAUSPM010000083.1 GCA_030655675.1 Methanosarcinaceae archaeon
CACACACACGTATTAGTCCTGAATAGATTTAACTGTTTTGCATGAATTACGCACAACCGCGTAGAATCAATAAATGTTAAGTATTCAAATGATTGATATAAGTTATATACATTTCAGCATTGTGAATGGTGAAAAAATGGCAGGAAAAAATAAATCGAAATCGTCTACAAAGGACCGTACAATCTTCGACCAAAAATGCATAACCTGCGGCACATGGATGAAAACCACTGAAGAGAAGAGCAAAAAGGGTGCCATAGCAATTACTTATTCTTGTAAGGAATGCGGTCTTTCATACTCAGTTGGCGAGGACTGATATGGCCAAATGGACGCTCGAACATCTTTTGAGCACAACTCCTAACGATTTTGAAAACCTTGTAGCATATCTGTTCAAACAGATGGGGTATGGAGCAAGTGTCACCCAATATTCCCGCGATGGCGGGATCGATATCGAACTGTCGCTTGAACATTTTGGTCTTTCCCACAGATGGCTTGTTCAGGTCAAACGGTATGCTGATGCCGTTGGTGTGAAAGAGGTGCGCGAGTACAGCAGTTTGCGATACCGCGATAATGTGGATGGGGTGATAATTGTAACGACATCCAATTTCACAAAAGAAGCAGAGGGTGAGGCTGTAGAGCATAATGTGAAACTCATAGGCGGCGCTTTGCTTGTTGAAATGCTGAACCATTATTGCCCGAATGCACAGACACAACTCCCCTCCGCAGCAAGTACCCTAGAATTGCCAGATAAAAAGAATTCCGCAATCGATGGAGCGATCCTCAAAAGCGGCGAAAATATACTTTCAAGCGAGTCGGTTGTGATTGATAGAGATAGGCTTACGATGATCGTTACGAACAAGAACATCTTTTTCAAAAAAGGAACCGGGGGGATGCTTTCTAATAAGTCAGAGATATTCCGCCGCATCGGAACAAATGAGATAATAGGTGTGCACGCCGAAACAAAACACATATTTCTTCTGACGGGAGCAAAGAATATTGAGATCATCAATATCCAGCCAAAGAACCGTGAAAGAGTGCTCGAACTGCTGGGACGGCTGCGAGCAGATTATTTGAAAGGAGAGTATCTTTTGAGATTGGCACGAAGTAGTACGCAAATTGTGATTCTGACCAATAAACGTTTGGCGACCATCAACTTGCGTGATGATTCAAGAGAGGAAATAAAGGTAAAGAATATTCTTGGTTCACGGGTTACAAATGGTGGCATGTTCAAAAAAACGAAACTCATTGTTTCGGAATCGGGAGATGATTTCCGCAAGCGCGAGATCGAGGTTGATGATGCTGTTGCGTGGCAAAAGGCGATAGGGGATGCTGTACGGATTAGTTGATAGGTTTTGGAAAAATAACTCAATGTTAGAAAAAAATGGCATGGTTTTGTAAGCCGATTCAAGTACCGCCGAAGGCGGCGTGTTCCTTCATCACTGACCTAAAAAGTATCCTCACCTGTTGATTTGGAGTGTATAATTTTCAATATATACTCGCTAATATTCAGACTGAAGAGATTGTCGGAAAAGTGACAAAAACGGGGAATTATACATAATATTTGAAAGTTAAACACTATGCTGCGCTGTCCCACATTTGTTTTATAAGTTTGAATGCCTCGGAATATTGACTTTTCCGACAGTCCCACTGAAAGCATTAATTTATGATTGCAATTTTTGCTTATGGTGGAAATACGCCGCCTGCGGCGGTCATGTTGGTCTTAGTTTGAACTAAACTTACTATTTTTAATTCAAAATTCAACTTCAATTTACATTAGAGGTATTTGTTTACCTGATAAAATGTCGGTGCACATTTCAAATACCTAAAACCCCATGCAGCAACCGCCGTAGGCGGCATATTCCATACCTACCATCCTTTCGCATTCGCACAATACCCAGTTTATATGTAGAACAATCCATACAAAAATAAATGTGTTGACAGCGATTGAAAATTCGATGTGTATTCAGGCCAGTGGTGAAGGACGGTGCCGCGCTACGCGCGGATGGTAGCGTCGTTTTTATTTCCAACTCATTAATCCGCAACGCTACAACACAATTTCAAATCCGCTAAACAAATACCATTAGAGGAGAAGTTTTCCATTCTGCCAGTCATTAATTATCCTGACAGCAGTCCGCATCTCATCAACTTCGCCTTTCTGTTTCAAAAAGTTACTTTTCAAGCCTATGAGTTTAAGAATATCATAGGAATCCTTACTTTCTCCATCCCCTTCTATTGTGAAGTTGTAGAAAGATTCCAGGGCACTTTTGTTCTCAGCGCACATCTTTTCTATTATTTTCAGGGCAACACCGATCGGATCACTCAGATGTGTTGAGTCTTTTACCGCAAGCATTCCCTGTATATACTCATCGTTATCGCCAAATGGGATTACGCCAGGGGTGTCTATGAACTTGATCCTGGAGCCTGCATTTATGTGTTGCACTCCTCTTGTGTGACCTGATATTGAGGATGTGCTTGCTTTTTTTGAGCCCACTACTGCATTTATCACTGATGATTTGCCAGTGTTGGGATATCCTACACTGCCCACCATAATGTCGCGCCCTTTTTCGACATTGGCAACTTCAAGTATCTTGTATCTCAGCATTGTTGTTCCGGACTTGTCTTTACTCGATATAAAGACTGTAGGCGCAATTTTGGAGAAGCGCTTTTTTGCTTCCTCAATGTTTTTCTTTGACACAAGATCGCACTTATTCATGACTATGATCAATGGTTTTTTTGCATGGAACACACTCTGCTCGACTTCGTTGTTGCGTGTCTCGTCAGGGAACCGCGCATCCACTACCTCAAGAATGACGTCGGCATTTCTAATGACCGATCTTACTATTGCCTTGTAGCTTACCATTGTGTGTATAATAGATTGGAGGGATATAAGGATGTATTGTGTGGTTATGCTGAAAGGGAGGTTCTACGACCAGTTCCTATGTATCCGTTACAGGTAGGAGCCGTAACGCCACAGAACATTAACACCAACGAGATGAACGATAACCGCGCTCTTGAGATTTTTTGGAAATTGGAATAATATTATAATCTATCCAGATGTTAGTTGGGCAGAGGATATTTGATGGATAATACCAAAAAAGCTCAACTTATCGAAGGACCTGTCGCAAAAACTCTGTTTAATATGACATTGCCGATGATCGTCGGAATGGTTGGGATGGTCGCATTTAATCTCGTTGATACATTCTTTGTCGGGAAACTGGGTACGCAGGAACTTGCAGCATTGAGCTTTACCTTTCCAGTGGTGATGGTGATTGGTAGTCTTGCAATGGGGATCGGTATCGGTGCCTCTGCTGTAATTTCACAGGCGATTGGGAGGGGAGACCATTATAGGGTGAAGCGACTGACAACAGACAGTCTGATCTTATCGATGTTATTAGTCACATTTTTTGTGATATTTGGGCTTCTGACCATTGAACCCTTTTTCAGTCTACTTGGTGCTACACCGGAGATAGTTTCCCTTATCAGTGAATACATGGTGATCTGGTATCCAGGGGTTCTCTTTCTTATTATCCCGATGGTGGGTAACAATGCCATACGTGCAACGGGTGATACCAAAACCCCGAGCGCCATTATGCTTGTGGCAGTGATCGTCAATGTTATACTTGACCCTTTGTTGATATTCGGTATTGGCCCGTTCCCAATGCTTGGGCTGGCCGGGGCAGCCATTGCTACTGTTGTTGCGAGGGCAATTACGTTAGTTGTCGCTATATGGGTGCTCTACTATCGGGATAGAATGATAACATTAGAATTGCCTCCAATAAAAACGGTTATCAACTCATGGAAAAGCATTCTGTACATTGGATTGCCAGTTGCCGGAACGAGAGTCCTTTATCCCATTGCCATGGCCGTTATAATTGCTTTAGTATCTTCGTATGGGCATGAAGCAGTTGCAGCTTTTGGTGTGGGCACCCGTATTGAATTCTTTGCACTAACAGTCATCTTTTCCCTTTCAACGGTCATCGGGCCATTTGTAGGCCAGAATTTGGGAGCCGGTCGGTATGATCGGGTAAAACTGGGAGTTAAATACAGTAATATTTTTTCACTAATATGGGGTGTGGGAATGTTTACGATCCTTGCACTGGCAGCCAGACCGATCGCTTCATTGTTCAATGATGATCCACAGGTCATATCCATAACTATGCTATATTTGTGGATCGTTCCTATCGGGTATGCTTTATTTGGTGTTTTCCAGATATCGACCATGACTTTGAATGTTTTGCACAAACCAGGTCATGCTGCGGTCCTCATGGTGGTACAGATGTTCGTCCTGTATATTCCACTGGCTTATCTGGGGTCATATTTGTTCGGATTGAAAGGGATATTCTTTGCGATAGTACTGGCATATTCATTGACTGGAATTGCTTCTCATTTCGTGCTTAAGAGAGTTCTGGAAGTTGGAACTTGATGGTGGTGTAGAAAATTAACTGCAGAGGACACTCAACTCCATGGGAGGTGAGTGTCTGCTAAGTCCGCAAGGCGTGCGGTCGCGGAAAGTTTTGGAGATGAGATGGTGGTTAACCAAAATATATCTTCAGATTCTCCAGATCGAACAACAGCACCCCGTGTTGATCTGCAAATTCCAGTGCCTTTTTAGTAAAGCCTGCTTTTGAGATCACAACAAAATGCTCATTCCGCTCTGCATTGAACCACTTAACCAGCGGTGCTTTATCAAGCAACTGCTGGATAATATCAACACCCGTCTTCCTACTGCGCCACTTACACTCGCAAAACAATATGTCGTGCGTTTCCTTGTTCAGTGCCACTACATCGAGCTCATTCTCCCTGTGCCACCATTTTCCCCATTGTGAGAAACGCGCCGGAAGTCTGTTTTCCCTGTCAAGCCCTGCAAGGAACTCTGCTGAGATATTCTCAAAAGTTGATGATACATGATCTGGCATTGAATCCATTATATTCTCCAACAGGTCTGCGGTATCTCTCAACTCAATTCTTGAACGGTTGGGCATAACGAACCTGAACCAAAAACGAAGGAAATTGTCCTCGATGCAATAAATGCCTTTTCTGAAACGATTTGGGTCTTCCGTTACCGGCACCTGACGTATTACAAGGCCGATCTCCTGAAGCACGTCAAGGTATCTGGTGATCTTCTTACTATCAATTCCTACAAAATTGGAGATTTCGCTTAGTTTGGTATGCCCTAGTGCGATGGCTTTTAAGATCGACAAGTAAACGTTTGGGTTCTTGAACTCCTGTGATAACAGGAAGATACTCTCCTGATAAAAAAAACCCTCTTTTTCTATTATCTTCTTTTGGATAAATTCGCGTACACTGTTCTCTTCTACAAGCAGCAGATACTTTGCCACGCCGCCAGTGATGGAATGGAGCATGATCTGGTCTTCGATCTTGAATTTTTCAAGGAACATTGAAGAGTTTTTGAGGTCAAATGGTTTCAAGTGTATCTGCGATGTGCGTCTGCCGTATAGTGGAGAGTCATAGTTGAGCACATCCCGCAGCATCATACCCACAAGTGAACCGCTTACGATCAAAAATATCCGGGTTTTTGAGAAAAATGTGTCCCAGTATTTCTGAAGAATAGATGGAAACGCAGGATTGCTTTTTATGAGGTATGTTATTTCGTCTATAGCTAGAACTATTCTTTTGTTGGTTGGCAGTGTTTTTGACAGATAACTGAAAAACTGATCCCAGTCTCCAAATGGTATTTTGAGCAGGAGATCGTCATGTGTTTGTGCGTATATCTGCTGTTTGAAACTTTCGATCTGCAAAACCTCGCTCTGCTGGTCAGCCAGATAATATATAAAGTCCGGTTTATTTTTTCCGAACTCTTCTATCAATGCGGTTTTTCCAATCCTGCGCCTACCGTAGATCACTACAAACTTTGCAGTATCTTTTGAGTATTCGTCTTCAAGATGGGCTAATTCATGTTTACGATTTATGAACATTACATAATCATTGCTGTTGATTGTACTTATATTTAACTAATCTAAAATAGACTAATTTAAAATAGGCTAATTTAGAATAGGCTAATTTAGAATAGATTAATTTTATAATGGTGCAGATGTGATCATCGATAAGTGAATATAATGCTTGAAAACGTCGCACCACCCAAAAAATTTAACAGAACTATTTTCCGTAAACCCTATATACTTACAAACCCAACTATACGCCTACTGTAAACATATAATACGTGAGGCTATACTAATGACAACAGAAACAATCAAAGTAGAAGGAATGTCATGCGGACACTGCCAGATGGCTGTAAATAAAGCAATCTCAGGCGTAGATGGAGTATCTAAGGTAGAAGTGGATCTTAAAGATGGCAAGGCAACTGTAGATTACGATGAAGGCAAGACCAACACCAATGCGATCAAGGCAGCAGTTGTTGACGCAGGATACAAAGCATAACCTGAACTAAAGATATATACTACCAACACATTATTTTCAACAGGAGTGTTGAAATTGTATGAAAGCCGTAATTGACGTCAATGGAATGACGTGCATGCATTGTCATAAATCAGTGACAGATGCCATATCAGGAGTGAAAGGCGTCGAGTCGGTTGACGTAAATCTTGAGGACAACAACGCAACTGTCGTTTTTGATGATAAGGTCACAAACCTTGATGCAATAAAACAGGCAGTGGTCAATGCCGGTTACGAGGTCGGAGGGGAAACCGCCGAAAGCGAACCGGTCTCCGAGTTCGAGCAGCCCGAAGAAGGAGAAGTCTGCCCCATTATTATCAAGGATGACGAGGAAGAAGAAACTGCGCAATCGGAACTCGGTTCAACAGTCGAAGCCAAAGCCAAATTCAAAGTATCAGGCATGACATGTGCATCATGTTCCGCCAATGTTGAAAGAATACTTAAAAAACAACCCGGGGTCGCATCCGCATCTGTCAACCTGCCAATGGAAAAGGCATCAGTAACCTACGATCCTGCACTCATCACTCCCCAACAGATGGAAGATGCCATTACTGGCATCGGTTACGGTGTTGTTAAGGATAAAGTCTCACTTGACGTTAAGGGCATGACGTGTTCGGCATGTGTCCAGAACATTGAACGAGTGCTCAATAAACTCAAAGGCGTTAAATCTGCAACAGTAAATCTCACACTTGAAAGAGCGCAGGTGGAATACGATTCATCGCAAGTATCCCCGGCAGATATGATATCCGCCATTGAAGGAATAGGATACACAGCATCCCTCAAGGCTGATAAAAAAGATTCCGAAGACCGCGAGCGTCAGGCGCGTGAAGAAGAGATCACAAAACAACGCAACAATCTTCTCATTGCATTTATACTTGGTATACCTATTACACTAGGAAGCATGAGCGGGACGTTCCCGAATTTGCTCTGGTTCGTACCTCCTTTTTTGCAAAATAAGATACTGTTATTCTTACTGACGACTATCGTGATGCTCTTCCCTGGCAGGCAATTCTTCACAGGAACCTATAAGGGATTGAAGCACGGCGTCACCGACATGAACCTCCTCATAGCAACAGGAACAGGTGCAGCCTACTTAATAAGTGTTGCAGCAACGTTCCTCGACCTTGGCCCGGGTTACCAGCATCTGTATTATGATACTGCAGTGATGCTCATTGTTTTCATCACATTAGGAAGATACCTTGAAGCAAAGACCAAGGGCAAGACATCCGAAGCAATCAGAAAACTTATGGGGCTTGCAGCAAAGACTGCCCGCATCCTTGTGGATGGTGTAGAAAAAGAAATACCTGTTGAAGATGTCGCTGTTGGTGACATTGTAGTAGTACGCCCGGGTGAGAAACTTCCTGTTGACGGTGTTGTTACTGAAGGTTCATCGGCTGTCGATGAATCAATGATCACAGGTGAGAGCATCCCTGTTGAAAAGAACGTCAACGATACAATAATTGGTGCAACCATCAACAAATCGGGTTCATTCAAATTCAAGGCTACAAAGGTCGGTGCAGACACAGCTCTTGCACAGATAATCGAACTTGTAGAGAACGCCCAGACATCAAAAGCACCCATCCAACGAATTGCAGACATAGTTGCAGGGCATTTCATACTTGCCGTGCACATAATATCTCTTCTGGCATTCTTCTTCTGGTTCTTTATAGGCTTTGAGGCGTTTGATGTTGCAAGTACGGCTACATTCGCAGGCGTCAGTCCGTTTTTGTTTTCCTTACTCATATCCATCACCGTTCTTGTGATCTCCTGCCCATGCGCAGTTGGTCTCGCAACACCCGCTGCGATCATGGTGGGAACAGGTAAAGGTGCCGAGAACGGCATACTGATAAAAGGCGGCGAAGCTCTGGAAAAGGCACACAAGTTGAATACTATCGTATTTGACAAGACAGGCACACTCACAAAAGGTGAACCTCAGCTTACAGATATAATCTCAACATCACACCATTCCGATGATGAAGTACTGCGGATTGCGGCAATTGCCGAGAAGGGGTCAGAACACCCGCTTGGTGAAGCAATCGTCAACGGTGCAACGGATCGTAATATCGAGATTGGAAATACCAGTTCGTTCAAGTCTATTGCCGGTCACGGTGTCGAGGCTGAATTTGAAGGCAAGAGAATACTTCTTGGTACGCGAAAACTCATGGCTGACAACGGCATAGATATTATGGAACTTGGCGAGGGCATGGAATCACTTGAAAATTCAGGGAAGACTGCCATGCTTATAGCACTGGATAATGAAGCCATTGGTATAGTTGCAGTTGCCGACACACTCAAGGAAAACTCAAAGGAAGCGGTTAAGAAACTTTATGATCTCGGTATCGAAGTTGTCATGATAACAGGTGACAATGCAAGAACTGCATCTGCCATTGCACAGCAGGTAGGGATTGATCGCGTATTGTCCGAAGTCCTGCCTGAAGACAAGGCAGCTGAGGTCAAAAAACTTCAGGACGAAGGAAAGATCGTGGCAATGGTCGGAGACGGAATTAACGATGCACCTGCCCTGATGCAGTCAGATATCGGGATCGCGATGGGTGCGGGGACCGATGTTGCAATGGAATCGGCACAGATCGTGCTTATCAAGAATGACATTTTGGATGTGGTTGCATCAATTCGCCTGAGCAAACTCACAATGCGGAAGATCAAACAGAACCTGTTCTGGGCGTTCGGCTACAACACAATTGGTATACCGCTCGCTGCGGGCATCTTGTATCCGTTCGTGGGCAAGATATTGATTACACCCGCACTCGCAGCCGCGTTCATGGCAATGAGTTCGGTCTCGGTGACTATGAATTCACTTCTCATGAAAAGGAGCAGGATAAAATGACATTGTTGGACAGGCAGAGGTGAAGTGATATGGAAGAAGTAGTCATGAAAGGTAAGGTTGGAAAGTACAGCCTTATCGCAAGCATTGTATCATCCGGTGCGCTTTCAGTCGTATTCGTATTGTTGTCAGTACTTAAGAACAGTGGCATGGTTGAACCGCTCTACACACAGGTTGATATAACAGCAGGTGCAGTATTCGTATTCATACTGAGCATGATAGTATCGGCATCGATATGGCCGAATATTGTGGAAAAACGCTTGAAGAATAAGGATAAGAATAATAATTAGATACAGATCAATGAGGTGATTTTATGGATTGTTGTGGACCTAAAGACGATAAAGAAATGGAAGAAAATCATAGTTGCGGATGTGGCTGCGGTAACAGTGGTTGTGGAATGAAAATGTTGATAGTCGCGGTGATTATCATTGTTGCAATTTGGATTTTAACACGATAGTAATTTGAAATTGAAATCAATACAACCGCCACAGGCGGCACACTCCATCACTTACGAATCCGAGAATATCCTCGCTTATTTCACTAAAATACGAAAATTGAGGATTTTATCGATGACGGAGGGATGCGCCGCCTTCGGCGGAGTGACTCGGTGTCAAAAACATATAAACAAATACGAGATATGAATTATTCACATGTCAATCGACCCAATCTGTAAGAAAAGAGTACCGCTTACTACCCCATTCACCTCAGATTACGGTGGGAAAAAATACTATTTTTGTTGTCCTGAGTGCAAAAAAAAGTTCGATGAACTTGAAAAGAATGTGATCAGGCTTAAACGTACTCTTAAAGAGAAGGAACGGATCTCGTTTGGGAAACTAAGGAAAGAGATCATAAACCCCGGCATCTGTACCCTGTGCGGTGCATGTGCATCGACCTGTGAATTCATTTCTATCGTTGATGATAAGCCAAAACTGGTTGGTCCGTGTACTGCTTGCGGTGTTTGCTATAATCAATGTCCGAGAACCATTACTACTGAAGAAGGATTGATTGGACGGATACGTTATGCATATAGTGCCAAAACTGCCATTAGTGACCTTAAAGGTCAGGACGGCGGGGTGGTAACTTCAATGCTTGCATATGCTCTTGAAGAGGGGTTGATCGACTGTGCGATCGTTACTGTTAAATCGGAAGATGATCCGTGGAGACCGGTTCCGATCATTGCGAAAACGTATGAGGATATCATCCAGTCTACCGGCAGTATCTATACTCACAGTATGACTATGGAAGC
>JAUSPM010000084.1 GCA_030655675.1 Methanosarcinaceae archaeon
TATTTTAAAATGACTGTGCAAATGAAATGGTGATTTGAAACTAAAAACAATGCGACCGCCCGCAGGCGGCACGTTCCATACATACAAAATAGAATAATCGAAATCGTTAGCAAAAAATGTACAAGAAAATTTTGGAATGCGCTGGAAGCAATTGAAAACTCTATGTGTATGTAGGGCAACGCCGCGCTTTTGCGCCAGGTTGTAGAATCGTTTTTATCATGCACCCATTTAACACTCTGTACAACAACGCTGCACCAGCTAAACAAAAACAAAATTAAAATTAAAATTAAAATTAAAACATCATGATCCAGATCAAAGACCTGAATTACCGTTATCCTGATGGAACCCTCGCACTTGATGGTGTAGATCTTTCTATCGAAAAAGGCGAGTTTGTAGCGCTAATAGGAAAGAACGGATGCGGCAAGACCACACTTGTCCGACACCTGAATGCACTCCTTGCACCCACATCAGGTTTTGTTTCTGTATTTGGAATGGATACAACTGACACTTCCAATGTATGGAATATCAGGCAAACTGTCGGAATGGTATTCCAAAATCCCCAGACCCAGTTCGTTGGCACAACCCTTGAAGAAGATGTTGCATTCGGTCCCGAGAACCTGGCACTTCCACAAAATGAAATACGTGAGCGGGTAGACAGGTCACTCCGCGAGGTCGATCTGCTGGAATACAGAACCCATGCACCAAAAGCATTGAGTGGCGGCCAGATGCAGCGCGCTGCAATTGCAGGCGTGCTCGCAATGGAACCCCAGTGCATTGTTCTTGACGAAGTAACATCCATGCTTGACCCCGGATCAAGACGCAAAGTGCTAGACACAATTGCGCAACTCCATCACAGTGGAAAAACCATCATCTACGTCACACAGCGAATAGAAGAGATCCTGCCACTTGCAGACAAGATCGTTTCCATGAACAATGGCAAAATAGAATTTATCGGCACACCTCAAGAGTATCTGGCATCTGTGAAATCACCCATTCCTGCCATCACCGATCTTATGAGGAAACTCAAAGCAAAAGGGTTCGATGTAAAAGATGATGTTTTTACAGTTGATGATGCGCTTTTGGAGATAACTCAAGCAATACAAGCGCGTGATAAAAGTAAAACGGAGACTTCCGGCAATGGATGAACTTTTCCTATCCTACATCCATGGCAATTCAATACTGTACAGACTTGACCCGCGTACAAAACTGGTCACGTTGATGGCAATAAGCATTCTTGTACTCCAGACATTCACATTCCCCCGCCTGGGGGTGTTCATCGTTTTTTTCATACTACTTGCACATCTGTCTGGTGTCAGTACAGGAATACTTGTACGCTCCATCAAACCCATGCTTATATTTTTCACATTCATATTCCTGATGCACCTGTTCCTGACACAAGGCACCCCCATATTCCAGATCGGTTTGGTTCACCCCACATTTGAAGGTCTCACAACCGGAACTATCATCACCGCAAGATTCGTGCTGCTCATACTTTTTGCATCCCTGCTCACCGCAACCACCCGCCCAACCATGATAACAAATGGCATCGAGCGATTACTTCGCCCCCTGCCGCTAAAACGTTTTGGACTATCTTCATTTGACATTGCAACCATGATGTCGCTGTCAATACGCTTCGTACCCGTACTTCTGGACACCGCCCGCCAGATTCGATACGCACAGATATCACGCTGCCTGGATTTCAGGCATAACATGTTTCGCAGTGTATCAACAACAATTACACCAATGATCAGGGAATCCCTTCAAACTGCCGATGAATTGGCAATCGCCATGGAGAGCAGATGTTATCAGGGACATTTCCGCACGTCCCTGTTCGAACTTAAAATGAAGTCAGCAGATTGGGTTGTGCTGTGCGGGATAAGTGGATTGGCAGTCATATCGTTTATTTAGTTTTCACTCCACACGAAACCGCCGTAGGCGGCGCATTCCCCCATCACCAATAAATTGTAGACCCATACATAACAAAGTAATAGTTTCCAGTTTTTAGAATTTAGTGAATAATTTGCGTTTCTTTAAAACTAAAGTTTGAGTTGGTTTATATCCAAACTTGCAGAATTCGACATTTTTTGCAAGCAAGTAGTGAGGGAACGTGCCGCCTGCGGCGGATGGTTGTGTTGTTTTTGATTTTAGTTTTAGTTTAAACTTTCAGTTGAAAAACATATATATTCCCTTCTAACACGCTAATTATTAATACATGAACATATGTTCATATATTCATGAATGATATATGTATCCGTGTTGATGAACCATTAATAAAACAAATGGTACAGAACCTTCCTGATGAGCAGACTATCAACAAAATGTCTGCCATATTCCAGGCGCTCCAATCGGATACCCGTCTTAAGATCCTGTTCCTGTTATCCCAAAAGGAGATGTGCGTTTGTGAACTTGAATGTGCCCTTGATGTGACACAATCTGCAATCTCACACAGTCTGCGAACACTGCGGCAACTTGACCTTGTTCGAGTTGAAAAACAAGGGCGTTTTGCCATATACCATCTTGCAGACGAACATATCAGAACACTGATCGACCTTTGCAACAGGCATGTGACGGAGTGCAGCACATGACCCTGATCGACACATTGACGACTTTAACTATCGGTATTGCAGGCGCGACATGGGACATCTTTGCAGAAGCGGCACCATATCTGTTTTTGGGATTCGGTATTGCAGGGCTTTTGCATGCGTTTGTACCTGATGAAAAGATCGTAACCTTTCTTGGAACATCAGCCGGAAAAGTGAGGTCTGTTGTCAATGCAGCACTTGCCGGAATTCCGCTCCCCCTGTGTTCATGCGGAGTTGTGCCAACTGCGATATCACTGCAAAAACGAGGCGCTACAAGAGGTGCAACAGTCTCATTCCTGATATCGACTCCTGAAACGGGGGTGGATTCGATTGCAATAACCTATGCACTTCTCGACCCTATAATGACAATATTCCGCCCTATTGCAACATTTGTCACTGCTGTTTCTGCAGGAATTCTGGATAACCTGCTAATAAAGGATAAGAGCAGCGCACCTACAACCTTGCAAACAATACCCCTTGCAACATCATATGATGAAAACGCTTCATGCTCATGCGACGGTGCTTGCAGCATTCCCACGCCGCAGGGGCAGAGTCTTTCACAGCGCATCTATGGCGGCATCAAATATGCATACGTAGAACTGCTTGGCGATATCTCAAAATGGCTTATTGTCGGAATTGTTATTGCAGGTATTGTGTCCTATGCAATACCCGAGAATATGATCACATCATACCTTGGTGGTGGGATCGGATCCATGCTCATAATGCTTGTTGTAGGGATCCCACTATACATCTGTGCGACAGCATCCACACCGCTTGCTGCAGCCTTTATTGCAAAAGGAATGAGCCCTGGGACTGCGTTCGTATTCCTGCTGGCAGGTCCTGCGACCAATGCAGCAACGATCACAATGGTTGCCAAATTTTTAGGAAAACGCTCGGCTGCATTGTATCTGGCATCAATCGGGATATTTTCCATAGCCTTTGGTCTTTTGCTGGACTTCATCTATCTAAGAATGGGAATCGAGGCATCATCGATAGTTGGTCATGCAAGTGAAGTCCTGCCTGATGACGTAAAAACATTCTTTGCAATACTGATGCTTCCGCTAATAGCAAATGGCATTTATTATGAGATGCGGGAATAATGAAAATGTGTATACAATATGCAGATCTACTATTATTCTTCCTTTGAAATGATATCTGATAGTCTGCGTTTAAATGCACTGATCAATTGATCGATCTCCTCATTTTTATTTTGAGATTCATTTTTCATTATTACCTCTTTTAATGATTCTGATAATACTGGAATAATTGTATCCATATTGTAATCTAATATTGGTTTATTCGTCTTCCATGAAAAATCATGTCCATGCTTCATTACACTCACCTTTTAATATAATCTAACTTGGTGCACTTACGTATTACGGATTAGCGATTCTAAACATTGTTTCTTAATATTATTCTACAAAAAAATCCTCGCTATACTCAAATTATCTCGAACTATATATTTATAAAATGTATAGTATAAAAAACTAAAATGATATGCAGGGGAAAGATATATTCAAGATACGTTCTTTCATAATATGGAATGGCAGGGTGTTGTTAATGAAACTTGAAGTGAAATTGCTAAAAATAATCTCACACAAACGTACAAACTGCGGATGCGGTGTAGCCGTGATTCCGGTTGATACAAGTCCACAGATCACAAAGATGGTGCGCGATATAGTAAAAGAATATGGTGTCTCGTTCAGGCTGATCGATATATCAGCATATCCTGAAATGCTTGATGAATACGATCTGGAAATTAATGACTTGCCGGCTTTGGTGGTCGGTGACACTCGGTGTGATTTGGAAAATGAAACCATTCGCAGGGTCATTGAGGAAAAGTTAGATATTTTATCGCAACAATAATTATTAATAATATCAAATTTGATTTTCTTTTATTATTTGTTTTAATTTGGTTTGTAAACTTTAAACTCTAAGAGGTGTTTTAATGGATGAAAATAGCGAAACATACAATTCTACGAAAACACGATTGACCAAAAGTAGGGATGATCGTGTAATTGATGGAGTATGTGGCGGTTTAGCAGAATATTTTGGAATTGATACTGTTATTGTCAGACTTGCATTTGTAGTGTTTACATTGATCAATGGTTTTGGGATATTGCTCTACATCATCCTTATGGTGATTATGCCCAAACCGGAAGATGATGAACATACTCCAATATCGAAAACGATCGAACAAAACGTTCAGGGGATGGCAGGACAGTTAAAAGACATTGTAGATGATGTTACTAAAGATCTTGACAAAAAAACAGATACTACGGCGGCAGGACAACAGAAGACCAGGCAATCCCATCAACGTTCCAAATGGTTTGGTGCAATTTTGATCCTACTCGGAATTGTATTTCTTTTTGATCAACTCAACCTGTTCTGGTGGTTTAATGAAAAATTCTTCTGGCCACTCATATTGATATTGATCGGCCTATGGATGCTCATCAAGCGCGGGGGAAAGTAAAATGAGCGGGAGAAAGGGGATAACAGGGCCTCTGATCCTGATAACATTTGGTATACTCCTGATACTCAATAATCTCAAACAACTCCCGGATGGCTTCTTTGGTTCACTGTGGCATTTTTGGCCGGTTGTACTGATACTTTTAGGTCTGGATGTCCTGCTGAGTCACAATGAATCGATGATCGGTTATCTTATTCAAATATTATTTGGGATAGCTGTGATATGTGGGATCATCACTCTTGCCTGGAGTGGGATTCCTGCATCGCAGTCCAACATACAAATAACTCCGATCGATAACCAGGGAGCAGATCTTAGAAATTCACATCTTGAAGGAACAAATCGGTTCTTTGTCGATCTCAATCATGCCAACATGAGCGGTGCATACCTCAATGGTGCGAACCTGTTCTTTGTTGACCTTAGCAATACTGATATGGAAGGTGCACAACTAAACGGCGCAAACATATTCTTTGCAGATATTACTGATGCCAATATCAGGAATGCAGATGTTAGTGGTGCGAATATATTCTTTGCGGATCTTAGTGGTGCAGATCTGGAAGGAACAAATATTGGGGAAGCAAATCTGATATTTACGGTCGGGGTTGGGAGATAGAGCCGGAGCACATCGGTCCGGCTAAAAAAAACTAGGTTCGGTTAAGTTAGGTCAACTCCAAAATTCCTCTTCATAATTATCAGGCAAATCGAGTTTCATCGCATCATCGATGCTTTTACCCTTCTTTCTTTCATTTTTATCAGTATCAACGACATCAGAAATTTTGATTGCCGCCCTATCGGATACATGATTTGAATCAACCACTGTTGTATTCCTGTCAGATATTACAACCTTTTCAATAATGGTTTCGGATTTGTAAATTGTCTGACTTACCACAGGCTCATCTCTGATGGTTTCTTCCACATTTCGCACTAGCGGTCGAATTTGCGCTGTAGTGGGGATATCCCTTCCAAGGCGCATGCTAGTATTTTGTGCATATGTATCCAGCAATTGTTCTGTTTTGGCCAACGGTTTTTGGGTTGTGCGATATCCGATCGAGCAATTTATTTCACCGGAACGCCAATCCACATGATACAAATGGCATCCACTGGTCTTGCATCCGGATTTTCCGTCAAGTGGGCATAATTCAGGTATTGGCATGATAAGACCTCTTATGACTTTTTATTATGATTTTATATGTTAATAATACTACAAATTCCTAACCGCATCCGCGATCAGTGGAGCAACGCTCACACAACTCTGCGCTTTCTCAATTGTATCCGTTGCAAATATATCGTGCACACCTGCATTGAAAAGTCGAATGACCGCATTACGTGTTAGAACAGGGTGGACACATGCAATATACACATCCTTTGCACCCTGATCCCGCAGGAGCCGGATGGATTCTGCCATAGTACCACCGGTTGCGATCATATCGTCTATAAGAACAACATCCCTGCCGGTAACATCAAGGTTCTTTGTTTTAATAGTGACCATGTCGCCGCTATGTCTTGTTTTTTCAAAATAATCACAATCCATCCCAAGGTCTGCTGCCGCACTCCTTGCAAGTGATAAAGCACTTGAATCCGGTGCTAAGATCAAGGTATCTGTCAGGTTAAGCGACTTTAGATGGGAACCCAGAAGTTTGGTTGCATCTAGATCGGACGTCGGAGCACTAAAATGATCAAGTACACTCTTTTCATGTATGTTGACTGTGAAAACTCTATCTGCATTAATAGTTCTGGCAACCGCGCGCGCACTGATGGGCTCGCCGGTCTTGAACTTCTTGTCCTGCCTCGCATATGCCATGTAAGGAATGACTACATTGATGCTGGATGCATCCTCACATGCATCGATCATCTGTAAAAGAGAAACAAGATCAGAATCCGTCGTCGTACTCTGGATGATTGTCACATCTTCCAACTGCTCGTCCTGAATTCGGGTATAAACCTCACCGTCAGGAAAACGGTTAAAATCGCAAAGGGTAGGATTTGTGCCAAGTTCCCTTGCCACCCGTGATGCCAGTAATTGTGATGCAGGTCCGCCTATGATCTTCAATATTGCATACCTCGTTTTTTTCTTTGCTGTTGTTTTGATGTGATTCTGGTGTAACTGTAATGCATACTTATAATACATTGGTTTTGGTTGCCTTGTATTTCTCAACAACCCTGATATTCTTTATCATAGTGTCAGGATAGTTTCCGGTATCATCTTTTTCCACAGATTTGACCATATCCCAGATAGTGAGCAAAGCAATAGACGCGCCTGTCAATGCTTCCATTTCAACACCGGTCTTGCCCACAGTTCTAACCTCTACTACTGTGGTTATGGAACTTTCTCCGATAGAAAAATCAACATCAATTCCAGTGATCGGAATCTGATGACACATCGGGATCGTTTGCGGTGTCTTTTTTACAGCAAGTATCGCTGCTGTTGTGGCAGTTGCAAGAACATTTCCCTTTTCAACATTACCTGCACGAATCTTCCCGATCGTTTCTTTGGTGAGCATTATCTCACCTGATGCGACCGCACGTCTTACAACGTCGCCTTTTTCGCTTATATCGACCATCCGCACACGGTCACCTACAATATGTGTAAACTCTTTTGTCAATAGATCACCTGGGTAATATCAAAACACCATAATACACTACAACATACTAATTACATACCAATTATCAATCGATCCGCTGATGTTTTCTCTGGGCATAATCTTCCAGTGCGCCGTCTATCTTCCCGATTATATCACGTGCTTCATCAAGTGTCAACTTAATAACTTCCCTGTCTTCTCCGTGGCTTATTACCACACGCACCCTGTTCCGTTCGATATCAACACTGATCTCACGATTTTTATCCTCATCTTTATTCTTGTCCATTATTTACACTCCCCTATTTCATTACTTTTGTTATGTTATCAATGACATCAGTAGCAAGCAACCCAAAGCCCCTCACCTCAAATGCAATGTCACCGGCAGCACCGTTTATGAATGCACCGCAAGATGCCGCATCCATTGCAGGATTTACTGCAAAAAGCGCACCTACAATACCGGCAAGTACATCCCCGGTTCCACCGACTGTCATTCCCGGATTACCAGTCCTGTTCAATAATACCGACTCGCCGTCAGAGATCACATCGGTGTTCCCCTTAAGTAATGTAACTACCCCGCTCTGTTTTGAGAATTCCATGACCGCTTCAACACGCGCCCCGGTTTCGGACGAAGTTTCAGTGCCACGCATCTGTGCAAACTCCCCCGCATGTGGTGTTATTATCACCTCACATCCGGCGGCTGGCGGCAGTGTCAAACCATGAAGTGCATCGGCATCTACCACAACTTTCCTGCAATGCGGGATTATTTCTGAGATCGTTGTTTTTGTTCTGTCATCCCTGCCGAGTCCCATTCCGATAATAACAACATCATGCGATCCGATCAATTCCAGTACCTGTGGTATATCTTCGGGGCACAGGACATCAGACGAAAGTGCACGGACGATCAGGTTTGGTGAAAATGATGCGACAATATCAGCCACACTCTTTGGGACGGCAAGTGTGACAATATCCGCGCCAGTTCGAAGTGCTGCAAGTGCTGCAAGTGCAGGTGCGCCGGAATACGCGCCGCCGCCTATTACCAAGATTCTGCCGGAATTGCCTTTGTGACTTTCTGTACTGCGGCGGGCAAGATATTGAACATTGCCAATGCCGACATATTTTTCGGCATCGTCGCAGACTCCTATGTCAACCACCCTGACATCGCCAGCGTAAGCTTTTGCGTCCGATGTTGTCAGCCCTGTTTTCATTTTATGAAATGTGAGTGTCATATCTGCACGTACGGACCTGTCGAACGGTTCACCATCCGGACTGAACCCTGACGGCACATCCACTGCGATAATATATGCTTTGGATTCGTTGATGAGTTCGATAGCGGTAGATTCAGGTTCCCTTATCTTTCCTTTGATGCCGGTTCCGAAAATAGCATCCACGATGATGTCAGCGTCCTTGAGATCTGATCGTAAGAGTCCTGTGGATTCTGTGACCTCTGATATCTCAACATCACTATGTTTGAGAGCATCAAAATTCCGGCGTGCTTCCTCTGTTCTTATCTGGAATACGCGACCAAGAAGTATCACCTTTAATTGAATGTCTAAACCAGACGCGAGATGGCGTGCTGCAACAA
>JAUSPM010000104.1 GCA_030655675.1 Methanosarcinaceae archaeon
AATTTGGAAGTAGATGTGGCACTTGTTGGCGGCGGTCCTGCCAATCTGGTAACTGCAAAATATCTTGGAGAAGCAGGTATCAAAACTGTACTCTATGAAAAGAAACTCTCAGTCGGTGGTGGGATGTGGGGCGGTGGAATGATGTTCCCTCGTATTGTTGTGCAGGAAGAGGCACGCAGAATACTTGATGAATATGACATTCGGTACAAGGAATACCAAAAAGGCTACTACGTCGCAAATTCCATTGAATCTGTTGCAAAACTGACAAGTGGTGCAATAGATGCAGGTACAGAGATATTTAATCTTATGAGCGTCGATGATGTCATGATACGTGAAAATGACAGGGTTAGCGGACTTGTTATCAACTGGACTGCCGTTGGTATCGGGAAACTTCATGTTGATCCGATGACAATACGGGCAAAGATCGTTGTAGATGGAACCGGACATGAGGCGGCAGTGTGTAATACTGTGCAGCGCAAAATACCGGGCGCAAAACTTGGTGAGTTGGGTGTTGTCGGGGAAAAACCTATGTGGGCAGATCTTGGTGAGAAACTCTTGATGGAAACCACAAAGGAAGTTTATCCCGGACTTATCGTTTCAGGAATGGCAGCAAATGCTGTTGCAGGTGCGCCACGTATGGGCCCTATATTTGGTGGCATGTTATTGTCTGGAGAGAAGGCTGCACAACTAATTATTGAAAAATTGAAATGAACATAATCCACACCATCATGCCGCTTTCAAGGTTGTTATGAGGAAAAGTTTATCTAAGAAAAGTATATCTATAAGGTACTCTATTATGGAGTACCTATCACCACGCCGGGGTAGGGTAGCGGTTATCCTGTGGCCTTGTGGAGGCTACGATTCGAGTTCGACTCTCGGTCCCGGCCCCATATTTTGATCATTATTTACCAGTGCTTATTTACCACCCAACAGGCCATATCAGAAGGTGCAGACTCATGCATTTTTACTACCCCAAAATCTGATACGGAAATCGAAGAGTAAAAAAAAGAAAATATATGAGATCATTATTTTATACTTTTATTCTAACTCGATCACATGTCTTTATCAACCCTCAACTACCAGATCCTGCAATCCTTAAATTCACATCCTACCCTTGACCCTATAATGATTTTTTTGTCAAGCATGGGAGATTATATCCTATGGTTAGCAATATTTGTAGCACTATACCTATGGAAAGGTAAAAGAGTTGCATTTTCATATGCATTTGTCGTTTTAGTAGCAACAATATTAATATTTATCCTGAAATTGTTTTTTGAGATCCCTCGCCCTGATGACGTGCGTTTTGTTATTGAAGCACACGGATATTCCATGCCAAGCGGTCACACTTCTCGCTCATTTGCATCTGCCATGTTCTTGCACCCACTTGTGAATAATGGCAAGTTCAGGTTATTGATATGGATACTGGCAGCACTTATTGGTTTAAGCCGTATTTTTGTTGGAGTACATTATCCATCAGACGTCCTTGTTGGTGCACTTATAGGATGCATTATCGGGTATGTTGGGATTAAAATGCAACCATATATTGCAAAATGTGTGGATTAAAATAATTCAAAAAAATATAACTTGCCTTTAAGTATAATCTTAAATTTAAACTTAAACTTAAACTTAAACTTGAGCCTAAACTTAAAACTCGTTTAACTTTAACTGCCTGCGATGACATTCTTCTCCCGGTATCTCAACCGGATATGAACCAGTCAAACATCCAAGACACAGGTTATCCCTATCGATCCCAATTGATTTGACAAGACCATCTATACTCAGATAGCCAAGAGAATCTGCATTTATCACAGCTTCAACACCAAGTACAGTCTTGTGGGCTGCAATGAGTTCATCCCTTGTCGCCATGTCAATCCCAAGATAACAAGGTGCAATGATTGCGGGGCTTCCGATTCTTGCATGCACTTCAACGGCACCGGCACTACGAACCATATCAATTATCCTTCTGGATGTAGTTCCGCGCACAATGCTGTCGTCAATAAGGATGACACGTTTTCCACGTATATTCTGTGATATCGTATTCATTTTAAGTTTCACAGCAGTCTCGCGCATCGCCTGCCCGGGTATGATGAATGTACGCCCGATATAACGGTTTTTCATCAATCCTTCGCGGTATTTGATGCCCGATTTTTCAGAATATCCTATTGCAGACGTAATACCAGAATCAGGAACCGGTGAAACCATATCTGCTTCAACCGGATGTTCGATCGAAAGCTGTTCCCCTATCCGCTCACGTACACGATATACAAGTTGACCATCAATTATCGAATCAGGTCTTGCAAAATAAATATATTCAAAAACACAATGTGCAGGATGTTTTACATTATATATCCGATGACTCTCGATCTCGCCGTCTTTAAAGACCACGATCTCACCGGGATTTACATCACGTATAAGTTTGCCATTCAATGTATCAATTGCAACGCTTTCCGATGCAACCACATGACCACCTTTTACCTCTCCGATACAAAGAGGTTTAAGTCCAAGTGGATCCCTGACAGCTATTAACAGATCATCTATCAATATAGTTAGTGAATATGAACCTACAAGCCTGCGCATAACAGCGTGAATAGAATCAACAGGATCTGATTTCAGAAGTTCTTTTACCAGAAGATGCAACATTACTTCAGTGTCTGAGTCTGTGATGAAAATACTACCATTTGACTCAAGTTCATCACGAAGTTCTTTACTGTTTACAAGATTACCATTGTGTGCCAGAGAAACAGTACCGCCCTTAAAATTCACAATGAACGGCTGGCAATTCTCAATTCCTGATGCACCTGTTGTTGAATAACGGACATGACCGATCCCGACATGACCACTGAGGTTATTGATCCCTTCTTTAGAATAAACTTCCGGAACAAGACCCATTCCCTTAAGGGAATGTATCATTTTACCATCATGAACAACTATGCCAGTGGATTCCTGCCCCCTATGCTGAAGAGCATAGAGTGCATAATATATCTGAAGAGCGGTTGGGCTTGATTGCGGTTCTGCATTATGCATGACCACGCCAACAACACCGCATTCTTCTCGCATTTTAACCCTCTGGCACGAGAAAATCCTCCATTTTGGCCGAATTTACTCGCACTATATATTTATAAAAATATACAACGAAAAAAAATTACGTTATAATTAATTTAATGAATTAATATTTGCACTTTGCCTGCCATTTGTAACTTCTCATACGTTTGGATTTTCCAAAACCGCATGATGTGCATTGTTTTGTGTGAATATTGAGTGAAACGCTTCCGCAGCGTCTGCATTTTGCATGGGTTCGTTTCTGTTTCTTACCCATTGAAGGAGTACCTTTGGACATTTATTATCACCTTATATTATGTTTTAAACGATGTTATCTAATAAAATTGATTATTTGAACATTGATCTAAATGACAATTATGATATGCCATTTAATATTAAATTAAATGTATTACATATCTTGCCATTGAAGAATAGCCTTGATACATTTATTACTTAATATACGTTACGGAGATACATATACTACATTATCCCCACGTATCACAACGCTGTTCATCTTACGGATGGATTCTCCGTCTTTTATTTCTTCGGCTTTGTCAAGCACAAGGTTCATGTGTACATCATAACCCTGTAATTCGCCTCTGAACTCCCGTGCACCTTTTAATCGTACAATAACAGGCGTATTCAGTGAATCGTTCAGTATATCAAGAGGTCTGTTTTCCATATTTAATCATCCATAATTTTATAAATTGTATTGGTTTTTAAATTGATCTAAGATCAAATTGTCAGAGAATCATTTATGATTGTCTTTAGAACTCTTAAATCAATCGGTTGTTCAGTTGTTAACCTTAATTTTATGCACCAAACTTGTAAGTACATATATAAGACTATCGAATAACTAAAACATATATCTTAAATTGCATCCGCAGGTATTTTAAACTAAAAAATGTATTTAAATCAAAAATTCTAATTTCTATATTTATCAAAATTGCCAATTATTGTATATGTAAATAAAAACATGAGGAACTACTATGAATAAATCAACTAAAAAATTGTTAATTACGCTACTACTCACAGTTAGCTTGATTTTGATTTCCGGCTGTCTTGAAGGTGACAAAACACAAATCCCGGCACCACAAAGTACGAACACACCTACCCAGACATCATCGATCGCATACACTGTAGGCGAACTGAATGAATCACCATATGACTATTCGAGGGCTGAAATCACAGGTAAAATTATCAATACCATAGATGTATCCGGTTACACATATGTCACACTTAGCGATGACGCTGGAAGAATAGCGTGGGCTGCAATTCCACAAACACCTGTTGAAATCGGTACAGAAGGAACCGTCGTGGGAAGCATTATGACAGACTTTTCAAGCCCCACACTTGGCAAGACTTTTGATGCTATAATCTTTTCAGATGGAATACAGACTGCAGCTATTGATAATCCTACAAATGCAGATATACTTGAAAGTCCTGATTCATATGATCGTGTAGTTGTAAGTGGCATGGTAAATCAAACAATGAACACGTCCGGTTACACGTATCTTGAACTTGATGATGGCACAGGACTTCTCTGGACAGCAGTATCACAAATAGATATCGCTATTGGTGAAAATGTGACCGTGAGCGGTGGTACACAATCTGGATTTGAAAGTACGACCTTGAACAAGACATTTGAGGTTCTTGTTATGGGTGAACTCGTTACTGATGATGACACAACTACATCATCTCCTGCATCACCCCACGGTATCTAATCTCGAATAGGAACAATATCAAATGTCATATTACAATAGGTTATTCAAAATGAGCAAAACACCTATTGTACTGACAATAGCAGGTACCGACTCCGGCGGGGGTGCCGGAGCTTCGGCAGACCTTAAAACATTCGCATCCATTGGCGCGCATGGCACATGTGCCATCACGTCAGTCACATCACAAAACACAACAGGCGTTCTTAGTGCATTTAACCTGCCACCGCAGGTTGTAAAAGATCAGATCGATGCCGTGTGTACAGACATGGATGTTCGGTGGGCAAAAAGCGGAATGCTTGCCTCTCCTGAAATTGTGTCTGCTGTTGCAGAATGCATCAAGAAATACGACCTTTTACTTGTAGTCGATCCGGTTATGGCAGCTGAGGCCGGAGGCGACTTGCTTACAAATGACGCGCTATCAGTAATGCGGGATGAATTACTGCCACTGTGCATGGTCGTAACCCCAAACACCGATGAAGCGAGTGCACTTTCCGGCATTGTGATTAAAAACCGAGATGATGCAAAACTCGCTGCAAAAGCCATTGCTGATATGGGTGTCCCAAACGTAATTGTCACAGGCGGACATCTGGATGCATCTGATGTTGTATATGAATCCAAACATGATTCTTTTACGGTTATTTCCGGCGAATTCATAAAAGGCGGCACACATGGTTCCGGGTGCACATACTCTGCAGCCCTCACAGCATATCTGGCACATGGTAATTCTGTAGTAGACAGTGCAAAATATGCAAAACGTTTTGTCGAACATGCAATCAGGGAAAGTGTTTCCATCGGAACCGGAGTTGCCCCTGTAAATCAAGTGGCGCATATTCGTAAAAATGCAGCCAGATACGAGGTGCTTGATGAGACCAGACGTGCTGTCGAGATGCTCACAGGATGCAGGTCGTTCGCTGATCTTGTTCCTGAAGTAGGATGCAATATAGCAATGGCAGTACCAGATGCCTCTGATGTGCACGATGTGGCAGCAGTTTCGGGAAGAATTGCGAAACTTAAAGGAAAAGCCGTAAATGTCGGTTGTGTCGAGTTCGGCGCAAGCAGCCATGTTGCAAGAATAATACTTGCCGCCATGCAATTCGACAATAATATCCGGGCATCAGTCAATATAAAGTACTCATTGGAAGTGCTTGAAATATGCAAAAACCTGAATCTTACAATATCATCCTTTGACCGGGCAGAAGAACCTGAAAAAACAAGCACAATGGACTGGGGGGTCACATATGCGATCAAAGAATACGGCAGTGTTCCCGACATAATCTCTGATGCAGGAGGGATTGGAAAGGAACCAATGATCAGGGTGCTTGGTAAAAGTGCACTGGATGTTGCAAAAATTGCGGTTAAGATTGCAAAAGAGTTTGATGAACTGTAAAAATTGTATTTGTATATCTGCGATAAGAAATCTGCGTAAATGAAATTGTTTTTATCTAAAACCAATACAACCGCCGTAGGCGGCACAATCCCGCACCACTACCCCTATAAATATGGACTTTTCCGACAGAATATGGTCAGATTGTGTTCTTCAAATTAATGCGATTATAAGTGATTATTTTCTCTTGGCACATATTTACAATTATATAGTACGAGTTAACGCGAGTTAACACAAATAAAGTAAGCGTATTTGTATAGCTGTAGGGAGATAGCTGCGCAAAC
>JAUSPM010000108.1 GCA_030655675.1 Methanosarcinaceae archaeon
AAATAATGAACGAACAAATAGGTAAACGAGCAGAAGTTTTTCATCCTTTTACAGGTTCTTTTACGATTACAAAAGATGATGATGATCTCGTAGAAATAATGCAAAAAATTAGGCAAGGCAAAGAAATAGATTTCGACACGCCAGAGATAATGGGAATCCCACGTGACAAAGCTTTGATTATATTGGGTTTCTTATCTAAAAAAGGGTTTTTGGATTACAAAAATCTGGATAAACAAAAATTTGATTTAAAATTAACCGAAAGAGGGATCAAAATATTAAATTTGAGTTGAAATTTATAAATGTAAATTTTATTTAAATGGATATGTATGCATAATAACGATTTCAAATCTCAAATCTTATATCTCAAAAGCGCCGCAATCCCACCAAGCGCATGCAATTTTTGCCCGGGCTCGAACTCCGTACTGAAAACCACAATTCTCCCTTGTGTATGTTCCACAGCAATCAGCAATGAATCGATATTTCCCTTTTCACGCTCAAGTCTGAGCATTTCATCCGCAACTAAAAGCGTCTCAATAGCACCGAAATCAAGAGCCTTTTTCACCTCATCAATACCGTAGGCTGCCTTTCTGTCCAGTGCAATCTCTTTTATCAGTTCTTCCATAAGTGACGATTCTCTTGCGATCCGCGACTCTTCCATTATCCGATCAACAGCACCGCGCCGCAGGACTTCCTGAAAACCGGACATGCCTATCGATGACGTATCTTCAATAAGCATCGTTTCCGCCATCTCCGGTTCCTGGGTCCGAAGGTATTTCATGAAATCCTCTTTGGTAAACCCTGGTCCTGCAACCACAATTGATTCGGATCCCGCAGCAGCATTCTTCAACTGTTCAAGTATACTTTTGAAAAACACCTCGCGCAATGTCCCTTCTCCTTTGCCTGACGATTGCGTGATGTGTGAATATATTTCGATACCGTAGTGTCTAACAAATCCAATATCCGCATCACCTTCCTCAATTGCAACAAGAATCACTTTCGGTCGTTTGGCTGCGGCTTCAGCATCGTTTACTCTTTCGAGTTGGTCTTTTTTCCATATTTTATTGATGGACAGGTTCACTCCATCTTCAATGTTCAGTGTATGGTATGAACCCATATCCATGCCGTGTTCGATCAAGCCATGAACCCGCAGGCGGTTGGAAAATTTATGGAATTCCACATCCTCCACCCTTATGCCAAGCCGCACGGTCTTCTTTTCAACTTTCTCGGGACGCAATTTATCGGTAGAACCCTCTGCCTTTCGCTTTGTAACTGAAAAAACAAGGTCGCCTTTTTCAATTATATATTTCAAGTGCCAGAGGTCATCAAGGGTTTCAGGGGTAAGAGCGATCTCGCCTTCCTTACCTTTCAAATACCTTTTTGTGACTCTCATAATTGACACCTGATGAAACTAGAAGTGTATAAAGTTTACAAATTACGAACCATATCGCATTGTTCATTCATTCCTTAATATCAGATTCACCCGGCGGAAGCATAATGGCAATAAGATCCGGTGATGCTATCTGCTTTACGAACTGCACATCCTTGAGTTCATCAACATAGATGCGGGATATCTTTTTAGATATGTCGTTTTGGTTAAATTTCCCGGGAACGACTTCAATAACATGTTTAGCATGCTTTCGCACAGCAGACACCGGACCGCCAATGACCCGCGTCTCTCCCTTAAGTTCAAGTCCTATTGCAACCCCAACCTGTACATCCCTGTAATAATTCCGCTCGCCGCGTATGACAAATGAACCTTTGTTCAGGTACTCGCCGGATTCGGGAGTTTTTGACACCTGTTCAGGATTTACCCAGTAACAATCGCCACTGAACTGTCCTGATTTCCAGACACTTGAATAAGAAACAACAAATTGTGCAGTTTCCTGCAATGTGGTTTCTGGCACTTCCTTGCCTTCGGTCCTTATAACTGTCATCGGAGCACCAGGTGTTTGGGTATGGAATACGACATCACGTTTTTCCATATATTTACCCACAATTTCTTCATTGGTATCAGCACTTCGCCCACCAACAACAAGGAATCCGTCGGATGACACAAACCACCTGAACCGATCGTACCAGTGTTTCTTGCGTATGACCTTTTGGCGCTTTGATGCTTTTTTCTCTTTATTTTTCATCGCAAGTTTTGTTTGCTCGATAGCAATAAGGGCGCCATTTCGCTTTTTAATAAGTTTTTTTGCTTTTTCGTAATAGACCTGCGCATTTTGCGGAACTGTCTTACGAATGTCAATTGTTGCTTTTGTACTTTCAAGGTCAACAACCACTGTACCTTCAGCAGAATTGATACTCTCTACCATCTTTGCAGCAGGAAGAGTATCCTTTGCCTGTTTTAGTATTGATTTGATCTCATCCCATGAATATCCTTTTTCACGGGCACCGTTGAGAACTTCCAGTAACTCTTCGATCGGCTGGTAATTCGCATAGACCTTTTCTGCAATTGCTGTGAATTTGTCTGAATTGGTTCCAAAATCCTTGATCGCAGTCTGTTGCTGCAGCAATCTTCGCTCAAATATGTTGACCTTCTCTTTCTTGACAACTTGTACTTTCTCGGTAACGGATTCGGCTGAGAGTTTACCGAAAAATTCATCCAATGCCCCGTTGAACGAGTCGAAATACTGCTTCTCCGAATCGCGATATTGTTCAAGTTCGAATGGGACTACGTCAAGAGGTTCAAATTCCCCATTGACCTCTTTTTTGATTATATGCGGTTTAAGTTCGCCTGACAACAGTGGCGAGAATACATCTTTTAATGATACCTGAATTGCAGAAACATCCTGGGGGGATACGTCTTTCGCAACCTTATTTTTATCAACTCCACTGCGAAGGCAGACCTCTTCTGCCAGCACACCACCGAGATTGAAACGATTTGCAATAGTCCTGACTACATTGTCATCAGATGATGCAAATGCATCTGCAAGTTCATTTTCACTGGCATCCAGCGGGCTGATCTTTGCTTCGGGATATTCGTATATTTCACCGCTTCGTATCCTTCGTCCCTTGAAAGTAACAGGTTTCATAGGGAGTATGATCTTGCGTTCATTGTCAAGCAGTACAATGTTGCCTCGTGAGAAGAGTTCTGCAACAAGTATTGTCTCAATACCGCCACGTATTATCCCAAATTCGATGATCCTGTCAAAGTTATATTGTTTAACAAAAGTGATACGTCCGCCGAGAATGTGTTTTCGGAGCAACATCGGGAAAGAATGCGGCAGTTTTGGACTTGGTCGAATGTGCTGGCTCATGTGTGCCCGCTTTCCGGCTTCTATCACAAGATTGTGCCTGCCTCTGCCAAAGAGGAAAAGGCTTATCCTAATCTCATCGGGCACGGGTTGATATATCTTGGCGATCTTCGCATCGTGTAGGGAGTTTTCTCCTTCGGTAAACTCTGCCACAAGAGCAGCCACATCGGCACTTGTCATTTCCTGTTTCATATTGGGAGTATAATGTTTTGGTTAGACTATAAGGTTTATCCAAGATTTTCAGGTATGTTTCCTGCATGGAAAATGATATAAGTATACTGCGGTATACTATGGTATAAGTGATATCATGGATGCAACTACTATTAAGATACACAGGGATACAAAATCTCAACTCGATAACTTCAGGGAATACAAAAACGAAAGTTACGATGAAGTGATCAAAAAGGTCATGTTCATAGCAAAAACATCGGAAACTGAACCTGAGTTAAGCATGGAAACGATCAAATCTATCAAAGAAGCAAGAGCAAGAATAAGCAAAGGTAATTTCTTGACTGAAGACGATGCCAAAAAGCGGTTGGGATTATAAGTGTACGAGGTTGTATTTGACGAAGAAGCAATCGTTTTTCTAAATAAATTGGATAATGATCAAAAAGAAAGAATATTCAATAAAATACTGGATACAAAGGATAATCCATTCCATTTTTTTGAAAAACTTAGCGGCAGGCCGGAATTCAAATTAAGAGTTGGTTCACATAGAGTTATTGTTGATATCATTCAAAACGATAAGGTTATACAGATACTTCACATAGGTCACAGAAGAAATGTATATAAAAAGTTGTAGTAATATATAAGTTACAAATCTTAAGCCGCAAAAATGAACGATAAAACAAAACGATTCGTAAAGTCAAAGTTTCAGGACTATTACCGCACCGCAGAGATCCATCTCCCTCCCGATTTCACGTCACGTGAATGGGGATTCATATTATTTGACGAAATGCCGGAATTTGTTATGCGCCGTCATAAAGCGTTTGGATCGAGCGGCGAGTTGCAGGATTATCTATCGGGAATGGTGCCGGCACATGCGTATTATTCAGTGGCTTACTACGAATATCCAAATGCACCAAATATGAAAGAGAAAAACTGGTTGAGTGCTGACCTGATATTTGACCTTGATGCCGATCATCTACCGGGTGCACCGAAATCGTATGCCGATATGCTGGAACATGTAAAACAGGAATCTATTAAATTGTACGAATTCCTGAATAATGATTTTGGTTTTGCTGAAGAGGATATACATATAGTATTCTCGGGTGGAAGGGGTTATCATTTTCATATCAACACACCTGCCGTTCGCTCACTGGGAAGTGCAGAGCGGCGTGAGATCGTGGATTATGTGAGTAGCACAGGTCTTGAAGTTAACCGTTTCTTTGGAAAAAAAGCAGTTAGCGGTGATGCGGGGCTTGGGAGTGCAGAGGTTTTCGTACTGCCTTCTGAAGATGATGGCGGCTGGGGTGGACGGATAAACCGATATATAATCTCATATCTGTCAAGGATCACAAAACAGGAAGATTCAATCAAGATTTTGAAAGGTTTTGATAAGATTGGAGACGTAAAGGCAAAAAAATTAGTAAAAATATTTGGTGATGAACATAAAGTATCATTACTCAAACAGGGAAATATGGATCAATTGTCTGGCATGAATAAATTATTTGAGGCTCTTGCAAATCAGGCTGTATCTGAAATGTCAGCGAGTGTGGATGAACCTGTGACTGCGGATGTCAAACGTCTGATACGCTTGCCGGGTTCGCTTCATGGCGGGTCAGGGATGCGTGTGACTGCACTTTCTATATCAGAGTTGGAAACATTTGACCCGCTTAATGATGCGGTTGTGTTCAGTGATAAGTCGGTACAATTAAAAGTAATAAAGCCGTTTTCGGTGCAGATGAAAGGCAATGATTTTGTGGTAGAGCCGGGCGAGGGTACAATTGAGGTGCCCGAATATGCCGCTATGTATCTAATGTGCAGAGGAGCAGCAGAATATGGATCGAACTGAATTGAAATCCACATTGCGGGATGAGAGCAGTTCTTCATTGAAGTCGCTTCATCCGGATTTTTATGATTCGGCGGATGTGTACATACGCGAGTTGGAGGGTGAGATCAAAAAGATCAATAATCCCCGTTCTGCAGAATCAAAGATGCTGGAGGATGAATTACAAAGTGCGATCACGGATATAGAGGTTATTTTTATCCGCCGTTTGCGTAAAATCACTACACGTGCAACATCGAATGCATTTTCGAACAGGTCTGCAAAGCCTGATATGGACAAATTACTTCCGGCTGAACGCAAGGTGTATGATGCTGTACTCTCTGCAATAAATGTAGCTCGCAATGAATTGGTCGAACCTATAATGGATCCGGATTCAGTACGAAATGTTGCAACTGCTCAAAAAGCGCAGGATGTGACTGTAAATATGGGCGTAAAATCGGGTGTAAAATCAGATGCAAAACAGGATGTGGAAAATGTTGCGGAAAGTGGGAAACACGAGGTAGATGTTGAAACCAAAAAACGATTGGATGCCCCGGCGCCGCAAGGTTCTTTAGAACTCACAAACGATACAGGCAAAAGCGATATAGCCAAAAGGAATATAAGTGAGGAATACCTTGTTGTGCGAATACTGAAAGACCTATCTACTTTCCAGGCTGTGGATAATCGCAAATACACGTTGCAGGAGCATGATATTGTTTCATTACCTGCTGTTAATGCAAATGGACTTGTTAAGCGAAATATTGCACAGTTAATTCAAGATAATTAATTCAATAATCAATTTATATTTAAGGTGTAAATTATGAAGA
>JAUSPM010000109.1 GCA_030655675.1 Methanosarcinaceae archaeon
AACGTTTCCAAACAATATGTTCCGGATCAATATTCAATGAATTGCCGTGGTACATATGATTGTCAATAGCTGCACTGATAAGATTATTAGCTGTGGTCACAGCATGCATATCACCATTAAAATGAAGGTTAATATCTTCCATTGGTACGACTTGAGCCATACCACCGCCAGTTGCACCGCCTTTAACACCAAAAACCGGACCCAAGGAAGGTTCTCTAAGTGCTCCAATAACCATTTTATTGAGTCTGGCCAGTCCATCTGCTAAGCCAACAGTCGTTGTTGACTTGCCTTCGCCTGCTATTGTAGGATTGATCGATGTGACCAAAATAAGTTTTCCGTCTTTTTGATTGGTCAATCCTTCCATTATCCTCAAATCGATTTTTGCCTTGTACTTCCCGTAATGTTCCAAATACTCATTGTCAATCTTTGCCTTACGAGCGATTCGCTCAATTGGCTCCATTACGTTTTCCTGGGCTATTTGAATGTCTGTTTTCATGGCTCCTCCTATATTTTCTTTCGGCCTTCCATAGCTTTTATCAACGTCATCTCATCGGCATAATCCAAATGTCCGCCCATTGGCAGACCAGACGCCAAACGAGTAACGTTAGCTTCTTTTAATTGAAGTTTCTTTGCGATGTAGAGAGCCGTAGTTTCTCCCTCGATCGTAGGATTGGTCGCAATGATAACCTCAGTGACATGTTCATCTACGCGCTTAATCAAAGACTCAATATTGATATCTTCGGGCAAAATTCCTTTAAATGTAGAAATAACTCCGTTAAGCACATGATACACACCATGAAATTCACCCATTTTTTCCATTGCAATGATATCTTTCGGGTGGCTGACCACGCAAATCACTGATCTGTCTCTATGTTTATCTTTGCAAATGTCACAATAAGTTTCTTCTGTAATATTTCCGCAAATCGTACATGTTTTTAATCCATCTTTAATCTTCAGCAACGCATTGGCAAATGCCTCTATATCCTGATGGTCACGATCAATAATTTCAAACGCATAACGCTCTGCAGTTTTTGCACCTACACCAGGCAATTTTTTCAACTCCTCAATAAGATTTAATAGTATTTTGGGATACATATCTACTCCTCATGAATGAAATCCACATTCCCTTCCCCAAATAAACTCACAAGCCGCTGATCAACACTGACCTCTTCTTCTTGTTTTTTTACTTTAGGTAACGGTTCGATATGGATAATCATTGGTTCGGGCAGTTTTCCCGCACTCCACAATTCTCTAAATAAGGCGATGGTTCGTTCTTCCTGATCTTTAGTAATAGCAAAGACTTTACGAGGCTGCTTCACGATCTCAATCATCAGTTTCCTTAATGCGACTTCATTGGCTTTAGCATTGATTTCTCTCGCTACCTCTTCATACGGCACTGACAGTACGACAAATTGCTCGTTAGTCACTACAATATTTCCATCTGAAATCATACGCGCTACCCTAGCCCACTCGATTTCATTGATGTAGTCATCCAATCGACTCCAAAGTTGCGCTTCATTTGTGCGTCTTGCCTTGTCTCCGGCAACCATAAAGCGGACAATGTCAAAATCACTCAAAAGCAACTCTTCAACTTCGGTTACATCAGCAACATCATTCGCAATATCCAGTTGTAACAAGCGTTCATCTTCATGTGACTCCAATACGACCGGTTCTTCGCTAACTTCTGTATTATCTTCTATAACCGACTTTACTGGTTGAATGGTTGGCTTCGCCTCTTCTTTAGCTAAAACAGCCTTAAGTTTTGTATCTGCAAAAGGCACTTTTGCCTCGGTCTTCACAACATAATCAGCTGTTTCATTACCCATCGACATCATCTTGAGCAATGCCACCTCAAAATATGAGTGGATATTGGTGGCATTTCGGTATTTATCCATAGTTTCAATAAATATATCGATCATTTTCAGTAAATCATTCGCGTTTCTTTTTGAAAGGATGTGTTTAACTTCATCTTCGGTCGCAATTTGTAACAATGAAGCATCGCGGGTGTATTGGTATATAATGCATTCTTTTAATAAATCAATCATATCCGAAGTCAAGCGCTTGATATCGAAACTCTTTTCACTTATAAAGCGAACATTATCAAGAATTGCAACAACGTCTTTTGAAAACACGGCATCCAGTAAGTCAATTTTCTCGTTTACTGTCGTTATTCCGTAAATATCATGCACATGTTGAACTCTTAAGTCATTTTGAGCATAAGCAATACACTGTTCCAGAATACTTAGGGCATCCCTTAAGCCACCTTCGGCCAATTGACTGATCAGTCGGATAACACCTTCTTCATACTTGATTTTCTCCAAATCTAGCACTTCTCTTACTCTTGTACCGATTTCAGCCAAAGGTACTTTCGTAAAATCAAAGCGTTGACATCTGCTGATGATGGTTGGTAACACTTTATGGGGCTCTGTGGTAGCCAAAATAAAAATAACATGCGACGGAGGTTCTTCCAAAGTTTTTAATAAAGCATTAAAAGCTCCCTGAGAGAGCATGTGTACTTCATCGATAATATATACTTTATATTTCCCTTCAATCGGCGAATATTTTACCTTTTCAATCAAATCCCTTATTTCATCAACACCATTGTTACTGGCAGCATCGATTTCAATGATATCCGGATGAGTTCCGGCTTGAATAGATAAGCAACTGTCACAGACATTACATGGTGCTTTATTTTTGTCAGGGCAGTTCACCGCTTTAGCCATCAATTTCGCCACAGTTGTCTTGCCAGTTCCGCGTGGACCACAAAAAAGATATGCATGAGCGATTTTATGCTTCAAAACTGCATTCTGCAGGGTTTTTACGATATGTTGCTGTCCAACAACCTTTTCAAAGGAAGTTGGCCGATATGTTCTGTATAACGCTTTATATGCCATAACAAACCCTTCTTTCCGTGTAATTTATACCAAATCAGTCATTTGCATTTGAAATTGATTAGTCATCTCATTTCAGATAGTGCGCTGCGTAGAGATCTGATAAATAGAAGATGTTTCTCCCCAAGGGTGATATCCGATTCCGATTCTTGAGAATCCGAACTTTTCATAATAGCCGATATGATCGGTACACAAATAGCAATTGTCATATCCGCCTTCTTTGGCATCAGCTATCGCAGCTTCAATTAGTAATCGACCTAAATTCTTTCCACGATAGGATTTTTCGACGTAAAGTGCACAAATCCAAGGATATAAGTCCATTCTGCTGATAAAATCGTTGGTAATCAAGCCCGCACAACCGATGATCAAATCTTTATCCATCAATATATACCAACGTGGTAGCGCTGATGGGGTGCTTAATGAATGCGAGATACAGTCTTGATATACTTCCCTACTTTGCTCACTAGCCCATTTCGACTGAATATAAGAGATAGCAGAATCAACCGTTTCAGGTTGATTTCTCACTGAGATAACTTCCATGATTACTCCTTTGATGTTCAATGTTGTCTTATTTATTATACCATAACCTGCGACTTTTATACCCATTATAAAGAAAAGAGGAGATATCTCCTCTCGGTTTATTCGTAATTTTTTCGCCTTTTTGACTGAAAGAAATCTTTGAGCAGTTCGCTGCACTCATCTTTTGAAACACCACTGGTTATTGAAGGGTAATGATTAAGTCTAGGGACAGCATTCATGTCAAAATTTGAGCCGTATGCGCCTCCTTTAGAATCAAACGTCCCAAAAACAACTCTTTTTATACGCGACTGATAAATCGCTCCGGCACACATCGGACACGGTTCCAATGTCACATACAATGTACACTCATCCAATCGCCAATCATTTAGTGCCAAACATGCCTGTTCTATAGCCAATATCTCGGCATGAGCCGTTGCTCGGTTGAGTTGCTCTTTTCGATTGTGTGAAGAAGCTATGACATTACCTTTATATTCAATAACACAACCGATAGGCACTTCATTTTCAGAAAATGCCATCTTAGCTTCCACTAATGCCAGATCCATGTATTTTTTATCGTCCATAAGACTCCTTTTGTAAAATAAAAGCTATCACACACGTCAGAGCCACTTTAAGGCTGCTGTCTTCCGACCCTGACCTGGTTCAGTGGGTAACGTTGTGATAGCATGTTTATTATACCTTATTTTTTATTAATTGCAATTATTTCTAGTCCACCCATGTAAGGTCGTAATACTTCAGGAACAGTGACTGTTCCATCCGCATTTTGATAATTTTCTAAAATTGCAGCTACGGTTCTGCCTACTGCCAAACCGGAACCATTGAGCGTGTGAACATACTCAGGTTTTCCCTTTTGCTCGCGTCGGAAACGAATATTCGCGCGACGAGCCTGAAAGTCTTCAAAGTTCGAACAAGACGAGATTTCACGATAAGTAGCGAAAGCCGGTAGCCAAACCTCAATATCATATGTCATTGCGCTGCTAAACCCCATATCTCCTGTGCAGAGCTCTACGACTCGGTAAGGCAGTTTCAGTTGTTTTAAAACTTCTTCTGCATTGTTTGTTAATTTCTCAAGTTCTTCATACGATGTCTCAGGTGTTGTAAATTTAACAAGTTCTACTTTGTTGAACTGGTGCTGACGTATGATTCCCCTTGTATCACGCCCTGCGGCTCCTGCTTCTGCACGAAAACAAGGTGTGTATGCCGTGTAGTAAACCGGCATTTGATCCAATGCAAGAATTTCATTTGCATGCATATTTGTCACAGGAACTTCAGCCGTTGGTACTAAATAGTAATCAAATGGAGTCACTTTGAATAAATCCTCTTCAAATTTCGGCAATTGACCAGTCCCATACATCGACTGTGCATTTACCATAAATGGTGGCAAAGTTTCCATATAACCATGCTTTGTAGTATGCAAGTCGAGCATAAAATTAATAATTGCACGTTCTAAACGAGCTCCTGCACCTTTATACACCGTAAAACGGGCACCAGTGATTTTTGCGCCTCGTTCAAAGTCAAGAATATCCAATCCCGTGCCGATGTCCCAATGAGGTTTTGGTTCAAAATCGAACATGCGTACTTCGCCCCATCGACGAACTTCTTTGTTATCCGTATCCGACGTCCCCACTTTAATTGTTTCACGTGGAACATTGGGCAAAACATTCATGACATTGAGTATTTTCTCTTCGATTTCAGCAACTTTAGCATCCAACTGGGAGATTTGGTCATTAGCCTCACCGACTTCCTTCATAATGTCAGTCGTATCTTTTCCTTCACGCTTAAGAAGTCCAATTCTCTTAGACGATTCATTGCGGAAATTCTTTTTAGCTTCCACTTCTGTCAATAACAACCTGCGTTCCTCATCCCACTTCACGATTTCAAGAATTACAGAAAAATCAGCTCCACGGGTTTGAAGTCTGCGAATGATTTCATCAGGATTTTCCCTGATCAGCTTAATATCGAGCATAATTACCCTCCTTAAAATAAAAAAAGACAACATTAGGGACGATTTTCCGTGTTGCCACCCTTTTTGTACTGTTTCACGTGAAACAATACCTCTTGAACAGATAACGGTTGTTGCCGGAAGGACATTACTCCTTCACTCTTGGGTGGATTTCCTGATGGCCGTCACAACTCTCACCAACCGTTGTGTCTCTGAATCCGACTTCTCAGTACTTGTCCCTGTCTTCGTTTATAGGTATATTCTAATGGTCTCTGACAGCATTGTCAACATGATTAAATTCCGTATTCCTTGAATAATCCTGCATCTATACCCGCTTTCACACGCTCAAATAACTGGGGGTGATGTTCCATAACTACTTTCAT
>JAUSPM010000110.1 GCA_030655675.1 Methanosarcinaceae archaeon
AGGATTTTCTTGTAGTATATATTTTATTAATATATAGTGCAAGTTAATGCGAACGAAGTGAGCATTTTCTTGCACACTTTTTGATAACGATTTAGATCATTCAATTTTGTATATGTGGAACGTGCCGCCTGACGGCGGTTGTATTGTTTTTAGTTTCAGATAGAATAATTGCATTTACCCAGCCATCCTGCTACAAATATACAAATACCTGAAAAAAAATAAAGATCAGTTATCTCGTCTTCGTCGCATTGTAATAAACACAATTCCGATCATTGCGGCAGTGATAATAGAACCAAATCCAGGCATTCCAAGCACTTTTCCAACGGTTTCATTATCTTCGCTGATCTTTTCTATAATGTCTGAAGCAGTCTCCGCTGCAATGCTGGCTTCGACTGTGAATGTTTTTGTATGAGTTGACATTGTCCCATCACTTGCAACAGTTGTTAAAACCACTTCATGTATTCCGGCATTCAATGTTTCAGTTACAGTTGAATATGTGCCTGTACTAAGGCCACTTCTATGGTCGATCTGCTCGCCATCAAGAAGCACCTTAACTTCAGAAATATCCTCATTTTCAATGGTGTAGCTAATTATTGCGATACCACCGTCACGAATGATGGCACTGCTTGCACCTTTTATTGTTATTGTGGCATCACTTTCAACAACCACATCAGCACGTTGTGATACTTGTTTAAGAAAGACCGTTTCACTGTCGGTCCCTTCAAAAAAAGTATCTAATTTTGCAATAAAGATAGTTATGGGTTTGCCATCAACTGTTTTTGAGTAGGTGAACATATCGCCTTTCTCAACTTCTTTTTCTTCTTTTACCGGATATCCGTTCTTACTCAGGGTAAGTGTGACGGTATTGTCTTTCAGGTTAGATGCTTCAAGGGTATATTCTTCTTCAAGATTAAGAGGTGTTCCAATTTTGATCGACTTTGATTTGTCAAGTATGAGGTACTCAGCAGCATCTAATTCCGGGTCAAGAAACTGCTCGATTTGTAGTTTTACTGAAAGCGGTTCTTTTACCACTTCAATAGGAGTTATGCGAATTATCAGGTAATCGGTTTCTTTTTTTTCTTCATCATCTTCATCAATTACGGTTCTGATATACTCATAAGGTGCGTTCTCTTTGGCAAAATATACATTCGTATCAATTTTGTTGTTGTTCAAATACAATTCGATCCAACTATCTCCGGATGTAGGGCCAATATCAATTATTTTGATGGAATAACCCTGTTCAAGCGCAAGTTCGTCATACATTTTAACGAACGTTTCCGAGTAATGTATCATTGCATTTACTTCTGCGCCGTATGCAGGAGTTACGAATATTGATAAGACGATGCACAAACCCACGAGTACAAAATGTATATATTTCATAGAAACCTCAAACCTCAAGTGTTAATTATATTGTGATAAAATGGTTACATAATTTTATACAATAACATTGTTAGATTAGTTTATAGGTTTTTTGATACAATTTAAATTATTAAATGGTGGATCAATGAAATACGCGGTACTTATAGGAGACGGGATGGCAGATTTCCCAATTGATGAATTTGGCGGAAAGACAGTTCTTCAAAAGGCTAATACTCCAAACATGGACTACATTGCAAAGAACGGACGTGCAGGACTTGCAAGAACAGTGCCGGATGGAATGCCTCCCGGAAGTGATGTTGCAAATATGTCTATTCTCGGATATGACCCGAAAAAGTATTATTCAGGCAGGGCACCGCTTGAGGCTGCAAGTATGGGAATATCGCTGGGTGATGGCGATGTGGCATTTCGATGCAATCTTATCACGATCAAGGATGATATTATCGTAGATTACAGTGCCGGACATATCACCAGTGGGGAAGCAAAAGCACTTATTGAAGCAGTGGATTCTGAACTTGGCACTAAAAATATCCGGTTTTATCCAGGAATCAGTTACCGACACTTGATGGTTGCTTCAGGTGATGTTGGTATAGATGCAGAGTGCACACCGCCGCATGATGTTATTGGTGAGGCGAAAGATAATTATATGCCTGCGGGGAAAGACAGTGAACTTTTGTGTGAGTTGACCGATGCTTCCAGAACAATTCTTGAAAATCATCCCGTAAATAGCGAGCGTGTTAAAAACGGCAAAAATCCTGCAAATTATATCTGGCTCTGGGGACAGGGATATGCGCCAAGTTTTACGAAATTCGAGCAACTTTATGGAATGACAGGTTCTATTATCTCTGCCGTTGACCTGCTAAAGGGAATCGGCATTTATACTGGATTGGATGTAATTGATGTGCCGGGTGCGACAGGGTATCTGGATACGAACTATTCTGGCAAGGCTGAGTATGCGCTGGAATCTCTTAAGGATCACGATTTTGTTTTTGTTCATGTTGAAGCACCGGACGAGGCAGGACACATGGGGGATGTCGATGCAAAGATCCAGGCGATAGAGGATTTTGACAAACTGGTGGTTGGCAGGATACTTGAATACTCACTCGAATCGGGTGAGGATATCACGATTCTGGTTCTGCCAGATCATCCGACTCCTATATCATTAAAAACACATACATCCGATCCTGTGCCGTTTGCAGTTTATTCCAATGTTGGTAAAGACCCGGACGGTGTGGCAGCATTTGATGAGGAATCTGCAAAACAGGGGTCGTTTGGGACTGTGTATGCGGCGGATCTTGTGCAGATGCTTATTGACTTGAATTAAATATATGTATTTGTATAGATGTTTTAAAATGACTGCGCAAATG
>JAUSPM010000116.1 GCA_030655675.1 Methanosarcinaceae archaeon
AATTTGATGTACTTCATGGGCACGACTGGCATCCTGTGAATGTCCTGTGCCGGATAAAGACTGAGTTTGGTGTGCCTTTTGCAATCACATATCACAGCACGGAGTGGGGCAGGAACGGGAACCAGTACGGTAGTTGGTGGGAAGCGCAGGAGATCTCGCATCGGGAATGGCTTGGTGGAAATAAGGCAAAGGAAGTGATCTCAACATCTGCGATTCTGAAAGATGAGATCCAGCATCTCTACCACATACCGGATTCCAGGATAACTGAAATTCCTAATGGAATATATGCAGGTAAGATCCGAAAAGATGTTGATGCCAAAAAGGTCAAAAAAAGTATTGGAATACACCCTCTTGCACCCGTTGTGCTTTTTATCGGGCGCATGAATTACCAAAAGGGTCCAGACCTTCTTGTTGAGGCAATACCAGCGGTGCTGGATCATGGAAGGTATAAGGGATACAAAGGTAATGGGTCAGATGTACGATTCGTGTTCATTGGTGAAGGGGAGATGCGCCAGAATTGTGAAGATCTGGCAGCTGGATCAGGCGTATCCGATGCCTGCCGCTTTTTAGGATATGCTTCAGATGACACTGCCCGGGATTGGTACAATGCCTGCGATATTGTGTGTATACCAAGCCGCAATGAACCGTTCGGGATCGTTGTTCTTGAGGCATGGGATGCCGGAAAGCCTGTAGTCGCCACGGATGCCGTTCGTCTTGTTGAAAATTTCAAGACCGGGGTCACAGTCTATCAGGATGCGAATTCAATCGCATGGGGCATCAATTATATGATTGGCAGGCTTGCACAAAACTCATTTGGGAAAGAAGGCAGACACATGGTCGAGACGTTATATGATTGGAAAACAATAGCAGATGCTACGCTGGGTGTTTATGGGAAGGTTGTTTGATTAAAATATTAAAAAGAATGTCGAAACCGCCGCAGGCGGCGGATTCCGTCACTACTGATAAGAAATAGATGCATAAAATCGTTTCTGCCATTCCATGACATACTTTTTTTGGAGAGAGGGGGCATGAAGATAACACCTATCATCACATTGCTATTAATAGCACCCACATAGGCACAAATATTATTTCCTTGTCATCATAACTTTCTTTTTTGAAAACATTCCTTGTTACAAGTATACCTTTGTCTACATCGAATTTATCCATGAATTTTAGTAAACCTTTTACGTCCTGTTTGGATATTTTTGACTGGTATTTTACTTCAATTGGCACAACTCGTTTGTGCATATCAAGTATAATATCCACTTCAGATTTATTTTTATCACGCCAGTATGCGAGTTTGTAATTCTGCATTTCAGCAAGCGTCAGAATATGGTTAAAGACAACGGTTTCAGCCAGATGACCCAGATATGTGCCATCTGAGAGCAGGGTTTCATTTCTGTAATTTAGCATATTCATAATGCCTGCATCAGGTACGTACCATTTTTCCCTTGTACGAAGCATTTTTTTGACTGATCTTGAGTAGTTTCTTGAATTTCTTGCAAGAAATGATCTTTTCAAATAATCAAGATATGTATAGATCGTCGGTTTGGGAATCCCCAGATCTTCAGATAGACCGTCTTTATTCAATATTTCAGCACTGTTGCCTGCAAGATAAATCATGAGTGATTCTACTATTTGCGGGTCTTTTATTTTGAACAGGGTTACAATATCGTGGTATATTGCTTTGTTCATGATATCATCACGAAGAACATAGAATGATTTTGTCAGGTCTGAAATGTTAAAAATCTCTGGAAATCCACCTCTTACAAGATACCGGTTTAAAAGTGATGTCATCTCACTTTCAAGTTCGACCAGTTCGGTTGCTTCTATGTCAAAATCAAGTTCATCAAAATTGATCTTATTCCGTAGTTGCAACAATTTGTTCTCATTTTTTTGCATGTAAAGTGCAAACTCAAAAAATGAAAATGGATGTATCGTAAATTCAATTGAACGCCCATAGAGACTTTCTGACTGTTTTTTTAGTTGAACCGCTGCCGAACCTGAAGCAATTATTTTGATGTTTTCTTTTTGGTCGTATATTGTTTTTAACCACAGATCCCATTCATCCGCGTGTTGTATTTCATCCAAAAACAGATAGATGGTACCATCTGGTGTTTTATACTGCCTGTATATCTCAATGATCTCCGTAAGCGGAAATTTATTTACAAAAGGATCATCCATTCTTATGTACAGTATATTTCCCGGCTTGACGTCCTCCTTGATTAGATTATCTATGAGTTGGTGCATCATTGTTGTCTTACCGACACGCCTTGCACCAAGAAGCAGAAGTATTCGATCAATTTCGAGATAGCCTTGTATTTCGGCTACTTTTGGTCTAATAAATTTATGTTTCAGTTCTTCGGGCACTTTATTTGTGTCCCACCATACATTTTGTCTCAAAAATGCTTTTATAAGTTCTTCTTGCATACTGTAAAATTCGATTTATTGCTATATGTAGTTTACTATAAATTAGACTTAAAGCATATTGTAACTTACTTAAAGTTAGACTTAAAGTAATATGTAACTTACTTTAAGTCGACTTTTTAATCACATATCGTTTGAGAAATCGTTTATCGGAGATAATTTCAAAATTAAAAACAGTGCAACAATCCTTTGCATGCGGCGGATTCCTATATGACCAATAAAAATCAAGTTTCTTGTCATTATGTTCTTGCGTATAAATAGAATTGATACAAAATAATTTAATATGCAAATATGTGAGTCAGTGGCGATGGAATCTGCCGCCTGCGGCGGTTCCCATGTCGGCATCAAAACCACTCATCAAATCTCCTCACCCCTGACCACCTCCTCCACATAAGCACGCAGCACTTCAGCAACACTCCATGCCTGTGAGATACACCCATGCGGGTGAACTGGAAAACAATTGCAAACGCTACGCTGGATGTGTATGGGGAAGTTGTTAAGTCTCAACAGAAATCATGGTTTTTTTGTGCGTGACTTCAATTTGTTTTCGCTGCCAATGAATAGGCATCAATAGCGGCTACTACTGCTATGATCAGGCTGCCTGAAAATAAGGTAAATAGTGCTACAATTGCTGCCAGGATGAATAAAAATATTCCTCTAAACATGTGTCCTGCATAAAACTGCCCTACGCCCGGTATGAGAAATGATAATATTGCTGCTAATATTGGACTTGCCATTTTTTCACCTTTCGAATTGATATAATTTATTAATTTGTCGATATTGTTAATAGTTGACGGTTCAAGGTGGAATAAAAATTGAAATCCTTGCAATAACCGCCGCAGGCGGCATATTCCCATATTACCAATGAAAATCTAGTTATTATGTTCGTGTGCATAAATAGAATTGATACAAAATGATTGTATGTGCTGATGTTGTGTGCCGATATGTGAGTCAGTGGCGATGGAATCTGCCGCCTGCGGCGGTTCCAATGTCGGCATCAAAACCACTCATCAAATCTCTCCACCCCTGACCACATCCTCCACATAAGCACGCAGCACCTCAGCAACACTCCACGCCTGCGAAATACACCCACGCGGCCGATGTGGCGCATCGCCATCAAATATTTCGGATATTGTCCCGATACCGCCATCCTGCAAGTGTTCTTCAAACCCTAGCAATATCGCGCGCGCATGCTCACGGCTCTTTTTGGAATGGTTGTTGACCTTTGTATATGCAGAAACATAAGGTCCTATCAGCCATGCCCAGACAGTGCCATTGTGATATGCCATATCGCGCGCTACCATGTCGCCATCACATAATTTCTTGCACAGGGGGTCGTTCATTGCCAGGGTCCGCAACCCCACAGGTGTTAAAAGGTCGCGCTCAACCCTTTTCACAATATCGATCTCCATTTCCCGCGAGAGCATAGTGTACGGCAACGAGACTGCAAGTATCTGGTTTGGTCGGATCGATCTATCCCGAATGACCATATCGCTCTTACCAGCATCAATACGACCATTATTGCAGTCACAAGCACGATCATCAGCACGATTATCAACATTATCATAAACATAATCAAAAAGACACTTCTCATCAGAATTCCAGAACGTAGCGGCATAACTTTGTTTAACATCATCCGCCACCCTGTCGTAAAGTGATGGATCTTTTTGCAAGTGTTCTGCCAGATGGGATGCGGTCTTTAGTGCATTATACCACAGGGCATTGATCTCACATGCTTTGCCGCGTCTTGGTGTTACTTCAAAGTCTCCGATCTTTGCATCCATCCATGTTAGTTGGCTTCCGTGTGTGATCAGCCCATCTGCATCCATACGGATGTCAAAATGAGTGCCATTCATGTAGTTGTGGATGATGCTGTCAATGGTGTCCCACATTTTTCTGACAAGATTCAGGTCATTGGTATATGCAAAATATCTCCCTACTGCATTCACGAACCACAGAGAAGCATCAACGGTATTGTAATCCGGTTTTTGGTCACTAAGATCAGCAAACCTGTTTGGTATCAAACCGTCCTTGCAGTTCTTTGCAAAACTTGAAAGGATCTGTGCAGCATCGTCGAACCTTCCCGTCACAAGTGTAAGTCCAGGCAGAGATATCATCGCATCACGCCCCCAATCAGAGAACCAGTGGTATCCGGCTATGATCGAACGTGAACCGGTAGATGCACGGTTCACAATGAACGAATCCGCAGCAGGTATCAGATTCATAACAAAGTCATCGTCAAGACCAGTCTTATCTTCAAGTGAGTGCAGCCGTACAAGTTCTTGCTCGTACAGTTTATCAACATCACTGATTTTCATGGGCGATAGGTCATCTACCGATGCAACAATAAAAATATTGTTCACACCCTTGTGAAGTTCGATCTCAAAATATCCAGGATTGTAGTTATCCTCCTGATATGCCTGCCCACGTGAACGTTCAGTGTCATATTCGAGATTGTAGAACCATGTTCCACCTTGTGAGTATCTGGCATTGGATAGAAGCGACATGGAAACGTCATTTGAGGTCAGTGTTGTTTCATATTCACTTGCGTCCTGTGCAAAACCAATATCTTTCGACCTTATAGTGTGATGAAAGTTACGCATGCTGACAAGCGGGTAAAGTCGCATGGTCGCGCTGCCGGACTCGGACCCGTCACCGCCAATTCCACCATTGTTCACTTCGTATTTGATAATGGTAGTATTCTGTCCATAGACCATAAAAACACGTTTTATGATCTCCATATCTCCTATCCGGTAGACGGAAGTTGGAAATGGGTCAACTGAAAAATGTTTGAGATATTCAAAACCAGTGGGATAAACCGTATTCGGATATTTGTGTGTTGAAAGGCGGAATATTTCCTCGCCGACAATGATCTCCTCATCGATCGATGAAAGCAAAACAGTCCTGTCAACAGGCGGATTCAGTGCAGCGACCAGCAGTCCATGATATGTTCTTGAATTTGCACCAATGATCGTTGATGAGGCATATCCTCCAAGACCGTTGGTAGTTATCCATTCCTTCTGTATTCCGTGTTCATAATCCAAAATACCATTATAAGAAAAACCGGCCCTGCTCATACTCCATGCCTCCATCTATTATCAAATCGTATTTAGTCAGTCAGTAAGTTATGTTAGTTGTTATTAACTCCGCGTGAGCAAAACGCCGTAGATGGCATATTTCGCCATCACCAATAAACTGTAACTCACACATATCGAAGTAATCATTTTCTCAGTTAGTTTGGATATGAGATTGCATATTAGGTATATTTTCATATAAGTGATTATGGAACGTGCCGCCTGCGGCGGTTGTTACATTGGCTTTAGTTTAAGACAAATAGATACATCGAATCAAGATCACCAAACATTTTTGACATTTTTCATTTTCAACATTATCATCGTATCTTATCAAGAAGCCGAATATTGTCAAGCATAAGAGCACAACTCCATCCAAGCGGTATTGCCCACGCAGGATGACCGGTGAACTTGTCCACCTGTTCGGGGAGCAATCCTGTGCTTGTCGTGCCTCTTAGTGACCATTTGATGTAATTTGTCGCATCTATGACCAATTGCTGCACTTGTTTCTCGCTGCCGGCTTCACCTTGAATTGCGATGGCAAGCGAAAGCATTGTCTTTGAAAGCCACAGTGTTGTGACGATCCAGGGATTTCCTTCTATGTAATTGTCACCTTCATACCGCAGAATCCCGTAGTGGTTATTGACCTTAATCCTCAATTTATCTTCTATCCTCTTGATGATCGAATAGATCATCGCCCGCTCTTCACGATTATCCGGGGATAGCATATTGAACGGAACGATCATTCCAAGTATGCTTGCATCAACTGTGGGATCAAGTTTTTTATCGACAATTCCTTTTGCAAAATATCCCTCACTCAACCACAGTTTTTCTATTGTTTTCATCTTCACAAAATCAGCGTGCTTTACCCATCGATCGGCAAGACCGGATTCGTTATATTCCTCTGCAATATGAGCAGCAGCAACAAGTCCGGCATACACTGAAGCATTCGTATAACTGAAACGACCGTAATACGTCTCCCAAAGGTCAATACAAGGATCATGCACTCCGCGTCTGCTTCGTTTCATCAGGTATTCGGCACCGCGCAGTACCAAAGCCCACATGTCTTCGAGGAACTCAACCTTTGCAATCCCTTCTAGTGAGCGGTAGTATGTATCAATCGCATGCAGTGTTGCACCGGTTTCATCTATCTGGGTCGAGTAATCAAAATTCCCCCATGAGGGGGCGGTGTTACCATCAAGCCAATATCTCTGGAACCATGAACCATCAGAGAGTTGTGTCTTTTCACACCATTTGAAGAACCTGTCACAATATTCCGGATAGCCTGCATCCAGTAATGCCAGTACAACTTCCACCCCATCGCGGTTCCAGCAAAATCCATATCCTCCGCACATCTCAAAATTTGAATCAAACTCAGGTGCAGCAATAAAGGAGCCATGTTTTTCATCATTTAAAAGATTCAATGTAAGAAGAGAACGGTTATATGCACTGAACATCTCTTGCTTTGCCATATTATGTTCTCCAAGCACTGACAGGCTCAACACATTCTTTTTTGAAAGCCACATGATCCAGTTGTCACGTGTTTTTTCAAACACATTGTCAATTGGCTGGTTTGCGAGTTCACGCATACGTTTGTACAAACGTGTTCTTTTCTGGGCAGCACCGATGAGTACAGTGATCTCGGTCTCACCCCCGGCTTCAATATCAAGGTCCCATCCAAGCGCACTGTTAAGTTGACCTATATCTTCCTTGTTGTTTTGCAGTTTTCCGTCTTCCATGTCATACTTTGCATTGGTCCACCAGATGGTATCCATCGACTTGCCAACTTGCCATTCTTTAAAATCAGGTATCCCCTTAAGACCGATGTAATAGTCCTGCCAGTACTGCACAAGCAGTTTTTCGTCTGAATCGCAAAAACATGAATTCTTTTTATCCATTTCGCCGACATTGAGATTCGAGTAATAAAAAAACTTACCACGCAACCGTTTTTCCGAATGGATCTTGAATTTGCGGATCAGTATGGGGACTTCCGGATGAACAAAGTCAAGGATCGATATTTTGATGCCGGAGTCGTGTGAAAGTTCCGTAGATACAATGTTGGAATCTTCAATGTATTCCTGTGTGGAAAGCCACTCATGGCTGTTTAGCCACAATAGTTTATCGCCATTATGAATACATGCCAACGAATCCTCTACATGCTGGGCATAGTCTCGTCTTGGATAAAAAAACCCAAAAAGTTCTCCTTTTCTCCCCATTGTAATAAGCAATCTGGAATTGCCAAAGATAACATTCGGTTGTCGTATCAAATACTCTCCCCTCGCAAAAGGTGTTCAAGTTTTGCACCCTGCGGTGCAAGTGATATGGTATGCTCACATACATCGTGCCCCATGCTCTTACATCTGACCTCACGCACCTGCATGGTCTTGCCCACCACCTCTGTTATAAATCCTGCAAAATATCCACTCATATATCCACAGACTGGACGTTCGCTCTTTTTAAAACTATCTGCAATGAATGATTCGTGAACAAATATCCGCCCGCTCATAATATCACAATTGCATTCAATGTCAAGGATCCCCCATCCGGTTGCCATGAACAACTCTTTGAGTATATCCTTGAAATTGTTCTCATCTATGGTTGTAATTCCTTTGAAATATCGGGCTGCATTGATACCGCCTTTAAGCCCGCTCAGCATCAGCAATCCATCAGACTGCGACACATTCTCATATAGGGTTCGTATGATGTCCACGAATGTTGTTGCGCGTGCGATTATTGCTCTTTCCCCAAGCAGATTGAGCGGAAATTCCACGGATTGTACCATCTTGCAACTTGAAATTCCGTATTCCACATCATGCACAACGTCGAGACCCTTCAGATCTACAACAAGTTTATCCACATCAACACTTTTTTCAACTTGTGTAAAAATGATGTATTTCCCTGTTTTTGCGTGTTCGGTATTATCCAGGTATCCAAACCGTATATTCACATTATTGTCTGCAAAAAAACGCGTGATGTCTGCCTGTGAACTTATCGTATCAACATAACTTATATCAAACCAGATAATATTCGCAGTATCATCTGTACTACAGAACATGCAAAGATCCCGAACTATATTAACAACTCCGTATCAATTTTACCAACTCCGTATCAATCTCTAATTACCCCGTAAAATATCATACAAGCATAGCATTAATCCATTTCGCTCAGCCGTTTGAACACCTGAGCCTTGAAATCCATAATAACTGCCATGAAATTAACAGCCGCATCGAATGGTGATGAATGTATACTGAAATATGAATGCACATCACCGTCATCCAGCCATTTGGTACACATGTAGTAATAGTGGTCTGATGTCAGCAGGTGTTTCCAGATGCGTATCAATTCCCTGTCCTCTGTCTTTTTTACATACGGTCCAAGTTGTTTAGCCTCTTCAAAACAACGTCTCTGCATATCGTTCCCAAGCCATGCGCTCGTATCACGTTCCATGTCAGCCCATGAGATGGTTGAAAAGTCCCCTACATCTATTTCCGCAACCGGTTTGTACATGTCCACGACCTCGGATGGAGTATTGAAAGTGAGATTCCTCTTTATGACTTCATTCGGGAATGCACGCAAGAACTGGAATATACCTGTAGTTTCCCACTGATGCTCCCCAAATGTCTCATAATCCATGAATATATTGATCGTTTCTCCACCTGCTTCTGATGCCCAGGTCGCCCATTTGTCTGCTGTGAGCGGATACTGACTCCACCATTTTGCAGAAAATCTATATCCGATATCATCACTGAGTTTGAAGTTCCTCATCAACAATGCAATGTCGCTACCTTTTGCTTTATACACATGATTCGGGGTGCGCCAGCCAAGCAGATTCTCTACGCCTTCTGTAAGTATTGCCTTGTATCCCAGTTCAGATGCCGTTTTTGCAATGCTGTTGTTGTACAGCAGTTCGGTGTTTCTGAACACTTCGGGTTTCACTTTTAGAAGGTCAAAGACAAGGTCACGATGTTCGCGAACCTGTTCTATGAATTCTGTCCTGTCTTCAAACAATCCGGCAAGGGAATGGTAATTCGTCTCATCCAAAAATTCAACACAACCCGAGTCTGCCATCTGCCTGAAAGTGTCAAGCACATCCGTGCCCCATTGTTCGCATTGGCTCAGAAGCGTTCCTGTGATCGAGACGCTGAATTTGAAATCGCCATGGTGTTCATCGATGGCATCCAGCATAACATTATTTGTAGGAAGGTAACATTTGCGGGCAACTTTTTCGAATATTTCTTTATTTATGGATTCGTCAAAGTACCTGTTGAATCCTTTATCCTCATTTGGCCAGAACCAACGAAGCCGATATGGCTGGTGTATCTGGAAATAAATACAAATTGATGTCATGGTTTGACCTCCAGGATAGCACGCCGCATATCGGATAGTATGGAAAAAAGATTAATGCCTCGCTCGTATGCGACCTGCATATTGTTTGTGTTCATATCCAGAAGCAGGTCAGTTTGTCCGAGGCAGCCGTAGATATGATTAAACGTATCATATTCCCCGGCATCCTTGATATTCTCAAGTTCCTGTCCTATTGTTATCAATTCATTGAGGTACAGGTTTTGCATGTGGTTGCCCTGCATACTGTTCATGCCATAACGTGCAGTCGTCTCGGTTTTGAGGGTTGCCAGTTT
>JAUSPM010000125.1 GCA_030655675.1 Methanosarcinaceae archaeon
TACATGACTTTCGGCTAAATTGAAAATACGACCCACTTAAATTAGACAAAGTTTATATAGTTTAAAAAACAAATTTATCAATTAATGTCTAAAAATGCGAGAGTTCAAGAAATTCTTAGCACGGTCCAAAAAATCAAAGACTCAAAACTATCTGTGACTGACTATTTCAAGCAAAATGAAGTACCCTTTTCAAGAGCACAATACTATAACTATTGCAAAACCCTCAAAAAATATGGCGAAGAAGGATTAAAAGATAAAAGAATAAACGGCAACAATACGAAATTATCACAAAGAATAAAAGATTATATCTTAACCATTGTAGATGAGAATCCAGCTCTATCTTCAGCACAATTGCAAGCGAATATTTTCGACAAGTTCAATACAACCATCTCTAAGACCGCTCTTAACTGTTTTAGAGCATCTGAATCTCTAACAAAAATTACGATTAATATTTCAGAATATCAACCTCAAAAATCCGGTGGCGGCGAGATTTTTACCTTCTTGGTATTCTACACAAATATAATCGACATCATCACAAAAACAATAACCCAAAGGTTAGACCAGATTCGTCAAACCGAATCCCTCACTCAGACCAAATCATTCGAACCAGACCATCCAGAAGTTCGTGACCATGGAAAATTCACCAGAGAGTACAATCAACAGGAAGATGTAAGATGTAATCGTTTCAAGTCAATCGATGAAAAAATACCACTGAAAAATCTCTTATCAATGAATATATTTTTGAAGTCCGAAAAAACAATCTCCCGATATAACCTTGCTTTACTTTGTCTTCCACTGGTTACATCAAACGGAAAATCAAGCAGGGTAAACCGTGCAAAAGGAAACGATCTAAAATATCTCTCTGGTTACAACTACAAAGATGCCGCACTCGATAAATATCTTCGAGAACTCAAATATCTTAAGATTTCTGACCAGTTAATCATTGAAACAGCAAAATTCTGGATGGATTTCTGGAGAGATGGGCAAAAGGAAGAAACATATTTTGTGTGTTATTATATTGATGGCAACACCAAACCGCTATGGTCGTCAAACAGATGCTACAAAGGCAAAGCAACAATGCTTGGTCGTGTTATGAACTGTCTTGAAAATGTTTTTATCCATGACGGTAAAGGACATCCACTATACTTCCAGACATTTCATGGGCATGCAGATCTTGGTAAGCATGCATTAAACATGGTAACTAAATTAACACAAATGCTGGATAATCCCTCTGCCCATATTCAGGTGAATCGGATAATAGTCTTTGATGCCGGGGGTAACGGTGTAAAAACTCTTAGAGGTTTTGCCAATAGTGATGAATATTATATCACTATTCTTGATGAAAACCAGACAAAAGACAGGAAATTCAAGCACCTACAACTGGAAACACGGTATAAATATGGAACTGCCGACCTTGTTGATTGTAAGATTGAACTTGTGGATTCATCTGAAGAAAACTACATTTACGAATCACGTGCCGTGATTGTGAATTGGGATAACAATAGAAAAGCAGTCATTGTTACTGATGTACCACGTGAATTATTGGGTGAAAGTGAAATTGTGAAGAAATATTTTGATCGATGGCCCATGCAGGAAAAAATATTCAGGGATGAAAAGTCTGGCGTGAATATCCATCGTATTGTGGGTTATGGAAAAAAGATTGAATCTTACGATAAAATGGATGAACGACACAGAAAAATATGTGAGACAATAACGAAGCTAAAATTAAAACTTAAGATCCCATTGATGGAAATCGATGCAATCGAGGCTAAGCTTACTGATTTGTACCAGACAGAGCGACCTCTGCGTGAGAAATCTATAATTGTTAAGGGAAAGAGGATTTTGAGTGAGGCTGATGCCGTTAATTTGCAAGAATGTGAATCCAAGATCAATAAATGCATCCGTCAGATAAATAAAATTAAAAAGGAGTATAAGAATGATTTTGATAAATTTAAGAAATCACTGAATGAGGAAAAGCGGCTCCGTGATAAGGATAAAGTGTACAGGATCGATACTGAGCTTGATCAGATCATGACATGTTTTAAGATGTCTTTTGTGAATTTGTGTAGTTTCTTTTTGAATGAGTGTTTTGATGGTGAAAAATTTGAATTGTTGACTTTGATGGAATCGATATTCCAACTTAATGGGAGCGCATCTGTTTCAAATGATAGGAAGATTATAGATTTGGAAATGAATCCGAAGGAACCGATTTTGATGGATAAACTTTATAAAGGTCTTCAGATATTAAATATGATGCCGGTTTATGATCTTGATGGACGGTTGATTGAATTTAAGTGAATTTGTCTAATTTAACCTGGTCGTAAAATCAAAATAGCCGAAAGTCATGTAATACAAAATATACAAATTTTGTAATAACCCCTCATGAAAATGATGAATTGTTTACTTGTGAACCATCATTTAATGCAGAATATGTAGATGTTAACAAGATGGCAAAATCTGCAAATTACATCTACAAATTATCTTCCAAAGGTACTACAATTTCACGTCATTTCAACCTAGATGAACTCCTATCTATTATAAAACATAATAATATACATTTTTTCAATATTGTTTTTAAGTAGGTCTATAAAAATCTGTAAGAAGATGTACTTGAAAGTGTCCCCTTAGCAAATTTCGTATTTAGCATCAAGGAACATGCTACTTTGGAAGATGCTTTTGAACAAGATTTTAGTATCGGTAACATAATAGGTCACAGAGAAATTGAACAAAAACTAAAAGGTGTCTCGTATTCTCAGTATATTAATTCTAAATCAAGCCGAAATAACTATGAATAATTTTTTTCACATTATTCGCCTTAAAATTCAAACATTCCTCTTCTTCCATCCAACTCAAAGCCTATTTATTACTTACAAGAGTAATCCACACCAATTCAAATAACACAAATTATCCACAATGGAGATTCAAAAATATGGCAATTCACCCAATAGAATACCGCTACGGAACAGACGAAATGAAATTCGTTTGGAGCGAGGCAAACCGCCTTAACAAACTCATGGAGATCGAGGCAGCTCTTGCAATGGCAGAGGCTGACATCGGGCTTATCCCAAAAGAAGCGGCTGAGAATATCGCAAAAAGCATTAAGTCCGTAAAACTTGAACGTGTAAAAGAGATCGAGGATGAGATCAACCATGACATGATGGCTGTGGTCATTGGAATAACCGAGCAGTGCACTGAAGAAGCAGGAAAGTGGGTGCACTTTGGTGCGACTTCTAACGATATACTTGACACTGCAACAGGACTCCAGATCAAAGATGCTATCGCGATCCTTGAGAAGAAGATGGAGACACTTCTGGCAGTGCTTGTCAAACAGGCAAGCGACAACAAGAATCTGGTATGTGCCGGACGCACACACGGTCAGATCGGTGTCCCGACAACATACGGACTGCGGTTTGCCATCTGGGCATCCGAAGTTGCACGTCACATCGAGCGTCTTGAACAACTCAAACCCCGCGCCATTGTTGGTCAAATGACAGGTGCAGTAGGCACACAGGCTGCCTTTGGCAAAGACGGGATCGAGATCCAGAAACGTACAATGGCATATCTCAAAATTGGCTCGGTAGATGTCTCAAACCAGATCATCCAGCGTGACCGCCATGCCGAATTCGTCATGTGGATGGCAAACACCGTAACCACACTGGACAAGATCGCTATCGAGTTCCGATCACTCCAGAGAAGTGAAATTGCAGAAGTTGAAGAGAGTTTTGGCAAAAAACAGGTTGGATCATCCACAATGCCACACAAACGAAACCCGATCAAGTCCGAGCAGATATGCGGACTGGCCCGCATCGTGCGTGCCATGGTCGAGCCCGAACTCCAGAACAATACACTATGGGACGAACGTGACCTCACCAACTCGTCATGCGAAAGGATCGTATTCCCTGAAGCATGCGTGCTCACAGACCACATCATCAAACTCGCGATAGGTGTTATCGAGAACCTGCGATTCTATCCAGAAAACATACGCCGAAACCTTGACCTCCTCCGCGGGCTCAACATGGGCGAAGCCGTAATGATGGAACTCGCAATGCGCGGTGTAGGCAGGCAGGAAGCACATGAAATCGTGCGAAGCAGTGCAATGCTGGCACACGAGAGCGGACAGCACTTCAAGGATGTTTTGCTTGCCAACAAGGAAGTTGCAGAATACCTCAATGAAGAAGATATTGTCAATCTTGTAGACCCTGACAAGTACATCGGGACAGCAGTCGAACAGGTAGAGGCTGTTGTGGCGAAATTGCAGAAGAAATGAAATTTTAATACAGCAAAAGTTTGTGTATGGCTGGTACAACGCTGTGGCGTAGTGTGGTAAATGAGTCCATGATGAAAACGATACCACCACACGCGCATCGCGCGGCGTTGCCCTACATACACATCGAATTTTCAATTGCGTCCAGCGCATCCCATCATTTTTAATAGTACATAATTTATGGAATTATATAGTTCGAGTCAATCCAAGCATAGCGAGGATTTTATCATACACTTTTTACTAACGATTTAGATCATTCAAATTATTATTTCTGGAACGTGCCGCCCTGATGGGCGGTCGCATTGTTTTTAGTTTCAGATAGAACAATCACATTTATGCAAACATCCTAATACAGCCATACAAATTCCACTAAAATTTCATTGTCCATAGTATAGTATGGATATTTGGGGATTTATCCCCATTATACTATGGATAATTGGCTGTTTATCCATAGTATACTATGTATAATCGAAAATCCGCTCGCTAAGCCATATAATAGTTATTCAAAAACCCACCCATCGTTTCATAAAAAAGTAAAATGCGTCGGCGCCGCGCGCGCGTTTTGTCCAATATGAATCGCTAACCCAACACCCGCCGCAAAAACGCCCCCGTATAAGACCCATCCACCTTCGCAACATCCTCAGGCGTACCCACTGCAATAACCTCTCCGCCGCCATCTCCGCCTTCCGGTCCAAGATCAATTATCCAGTCTGCGGTCTTGATAACATCAAGATTGTGTTCAATGACTATGACCGTGTTCCCACCTTCCACCAAACGCTGTAACACCTCAAGCAACTTTTTCACATCATGGAAATGAAGTCCTGTCGTGGGCTCATCGAGAATGTGCACCGTCTTTCCAGTTGATCTGCGGCTAAGTTCAGTCGCAAGTTTCACACGTTGTGCTTCGCCGCCCGAGAGAGTTGTTGAGGACTGCCCCAGTTTTATATAACCCAATCCCACATCAAACAACGTTTGGAGTTTCTTATTGATCTTCAGAATATTCTCAAAGAACCCAAGAGCCTCTTCCACAGTCATATCAAGAACATCCGCAATCGTTTTGCCTTTGTACTCAACCTCAAGCGTCTCGCGATTGTATCGCTTGCTGTGACATACCTCACACGGAACATACACATCCGGCAGGAAGTGCATCTCGATCGTGATTATACCATCACCCGAACATGCCTCACACCTGCCACCACGGACATTGAAACTGAACCTGCCTGGCTTATAACCACGCGCACGTGCAAGTTGGGTCTGTGCAAACAATTCCCGTATCGGAGTGAAAAGATTGGAATAAGTTGCAGGATTCGAACGCGGAGTGCGCCCAATCGGAGACTGGTCTATTGTGATAACCTTATCGACATTCTCAAGTCCAATGATCTTACCGTATTTGCCAGGTCGGTCGCGTGCACGATGGAGTTTCT
>JAUSPM010000131.1 GCA_030655675.1 Methanosarcinaceae archaeon
CTAAAAGCAATTGAAAATTCGATGTGTATGTAGGGCAACGCCGCGCTCTTGCGCGGGTGGTATAATCGTTTTTATCATGCACTCATTAAACACTCTGCACTACAACGCTGCACCAGCTAAACAAATACAATCTGAGAATCAGCGAAGATTTTCTTGTAGTATATATTTAATTAATATATAGTGAAAGTTAATGCGAACGAAGTGAGCATTTTCTTGCACACTTTTTGCTGACGATTTCGATTATTCTATTTTTTATGTATGGAACGTGCCGCCCGCGGGCGGTTGCATTGTTTTTGGTTTCAAATCGAAACATTCCTATCACTGTTTGTAAGTAATACGCTATGCTACGTCACACTACATTTATTCAACAAGTTGAAATGCCTCAAAATATAAACTTTTCCGGCAGTCTCTGATTATAATTTGAATTAAACGATTGCAAGCAGGTCAAGCCCCTTGTCAGTCAATCTATATTGATCATTCTCTATCTTCAATAAATTTCCATTTATCAGGAACTCGGTCTGGTACTTGAACGATGCATCATCGATACCGATCTCATCCTGAACATCTTTTTTTGTCTTGCCAAATACACCAATGGATTTTACAAGTTTTCTTCTCAATGGGTGTGATGCAGCTTTGTTCAACATCTCATGATCCATCTTTTTTGTTTCGCGTGCAGATGGAGCAGCCATCATCATCTCTTCAAGTTCATCATCTTCGACCTCTACCATATTTATCATCTCCATTATCATTTCAAGATAATGTGTAATTGGCATTTATCGTTTATTATCTTGTCGATGGTTGTGTGCACTTCGCGCACACAGGTTTTCAAAATACGTGTTTTTTGATTGTATATAATCTATAGGATTATGTACTCCGAGTTAATGCGAACGAAGTGAGCGTTTTCTCGTAGTATATGTTTTATAAACATATAGTTCGAGTTAATTCGACCGAAGGGAGAATTTTCTCGTACACATTCCATTAATTATAAAACATCAAAGAACAATGGAATATCCGATGGTTCCTAAGATATTACTCACAAACGATGACGGCGTCTATGCCGCAGGCATCCGGGCAGCATACAAAAGTGTTGCCGACCTTGGCGATGTGACGATCTCAGCCCCCGCAATGCAGCAAAGCGGTGTTGGAAGGTCAATATCCATCTTTGAACCGCTCAGGATAAACAAAACCGAGATTGACGGAGTTACTGCCTATGCAATTGGTGGCACGCCTACTGATTCTGTAATACTTGGAATATTCACCATCATGAAGCAAATGCCGGATCTCGTGCTTTCCGGCTTTAACATTGGGGAAAATATCAGTACAGACACCATTACAACATCAGGTACGATCGGTGCCGCACTTGAGGCTGCAAGTTATGGAATACCTGCTATCGCAGCATCAATACAGGTGACGGAAGAAGGGGCAAAGTTCGATGACTTGAGGGATTACCAACACGATTTTGAAGTTGGCATCAAAGTGGTCAACAAGATCGCAAAGAATGTTTTGAAGCATGGACTGCCGGATAACGTGGACCTGTTGAATGTCAATATCCCGCATTTTGCCGAGAATGATACTCCAATTGAGATAACCCGTCTTGCGCGTAAGATATTCAAGACCGCAGTACAGGAGAGGCATGATCCGCGCGGCAGGCCGTATTACTGGATCGATGGAGACCTTATACGCGAAGAGGAAGAGGGCACGGATGTTCATGCCATAATGCAGAAAGGGCATATCTCGATAACACCGATCACGCTTGATGCCACATCACCGATCGATTTTTCGGAAATCGAGCATCTGATATAGAACACAGTTGGACTATTTGAATAATTAATGCTTGATCTTGAGTGAAACCTCGTTCCAGCCACCCTCAACACCATGCAATGTTTCAACTGCCCCGCCAACCATGTTGCCAAGCATCTTCTGTACAAAATCATTCATAATGACCTTTTCACCATCAATTATCAGTTCAACTTCCATATTTTAATCTCCTTATATAATCTGTTATCAATTTCTACAATAAGGCACGCGCTGACTTGCTGCAAGTTTAAGCATTTGCGGCATTTTTTCCATTGACATACCATTTACATCAACAAGATTGTCATTCACAAGCAAGCATGGTTTGAGTTTTCCATCCACAGTTACCCGCAACCTGTTACAGTTTGCACAGAACTCGGAATTGTCGACCGGTCGTACAAGTTCAACTTCCGCACCATCAATGATATATTTTTTCCTGCGATGCATTGTTCTTACCCTTATCTCTTCTGCGCGCAAAGTTAGATCATATTCAACAGAATCTGCATCTATCTGATACTCCGAAACATCATTAAAATCCATAAGCTCTATGAGCTGTAAAATTATCTGACCATCGTATTTTCTTGTGAAATCAAGCATATCATATATTTCATTATCATTCACCCCTTTAAGCAACACCATGTTCAATTTAACAGGCGTAAGTCCTGCATCAACTGCACTGTGGATGCCATCAAGAACACCATCCAACATATTTTGGCTGCTGTTCGTGATGAACTTATACTTATTTGGGTCAAGCGAATCAATACTGACATTTACACGGTCAAGTCCTGCATCTTTCAAATCCTGCGCACGTTCTTTTAGGAATGTTCCATTCGTAGTTGCCGATACATCACGCAGTTTTGGGAGTGAGGACAGGATATCTTCAAAATCGTCCCGTAGAAGTGGCTCACCACCGGAGAATTTTACCTTGTCAACACCCATATTGGATGCAGCATGAACAATGTTTGAAATTGTTTCAACAGACATCTCACCCGTGCCGCTCGTATTGCCTTCATGGTGGCAATATATGCAATCATAATTGCAGCGATTTGTGATGGACATCCGAAGACTTGTGACAGTGCGTCCAAATGAGTCCGTGAGAATATTTGATGCATTGGTTGTCGGAAGAGGGTTCATGTCTGTGTACATACGCGATATTTATTTAACTATTTTGAATTGCCCTGTAGACGAAAGAACTGTGTTATCACAGTATATATATTAAATAAATCCATTCTAATAAGAATGACAAAAGCAATACTCATCGCAGGAACACACAGTGGTGTAGGGAAAACCACAGTAGCCATGGGGATTATGGCTGCACTTACAAAACGTAATCAAAAAGTTCAGCCCTACAAGGTCGGACCCGATTACATCGACCCGACCCACCATACAGCCATCTGCGGCATACCTTCACGAAACCTTGACACCTACATGATGGGAGTTGACGGTGTGCGCGAGACGTTCGCACGCACCTCAGGAGATGCGGACATCTCGGTCATCGAGGGCGTGATGGGACTGTTCGACGGTTTGGACTCCACAGAAATTGCAAGTTCCGCCCATGTTGCGAAAACACTGGACACCCCCGTAATACTTGTGATCAACGTCCACGGGATGTCACGAAGTGCTGCTGCGATTGTCAAAGGTTTCTCGGAATATGACAAAAATGTGAATATCGCAGGCGTGATTTTAAATCAGGTTGGAAGTGAGCGACATGCGCGCCTGTTAAGAGATGCACTCCCCGACATACCAATTATCGGAACATTGCCGCGAAATAAAGACCTGACAGTCCCATCGCGCCATCTAGGACTCCACATGGCATCCGAAAATGAATACGACATCAGCGTACTTGCAGAGTTCATAGAAGCAAACATCGACCTCGATGCAGTAATATCAATCGCTGAAACCTCGCGCGCGCCCGAACCCATGCCGCAGCCAGATAATCCTGCTGCGCCGGATGTGAAGATCGGCGTGGCGCTTGACAGTGCTTTTTGTTTTTATTATCAAGACATGTTCGATTCGATCGAACGGCATGGCGCACAAATTGAGTTCTTCAGTCCGCTCAACGGCGAACTGCCTGATGTTGACGGCATCTATTTCGGAGGCGGATACCCCGAACTCCATATCGAACAACTCGAAAAATCAAAAACCACGCGCGCCCTCAAGCAACTCGCTGCCGACGGCATGCCGATATATGGCGAATGCGGCGGACTCCAGTATCTTGGTAGTTCCTACGAGATAGAGGGCAAAACATACCGCATGGCTGATGTTTTTTCTGCAGAAACAAGACAGACCGGCAGATTCCAGGCTCTCGGATACACTGAAGCACGCGCGCGGAATGGCATGGCATTTGCAAGAGGAACGGTCAGGGGACACGAGTTCCATTATTCGCTCACAGAATGTGCGCGCGACAGCAGGTTTGCATACGAGATGCTACGCGGAAAGGGAATCGAGAACGGAATGGATGGTATTTTTGAGCATAACGCGATGGCAAGTTACATGCATGCGCATCCAGCTACGTTTCCTGTTGGAGAATTTGTTGATGTTTGCAGGAAATATGCGCGTCGTTGAGTGATAAATGTATATTTAGTTGGTGCCAAAACCAATTAAACCGCTGTAGGCGGCGTATTTCTACATCAGCATCTCTTGAAAATCCTTCTTACCAATCGGATTAACCACCATGTATAATTTGAAAGTTCAATATTCCATGAAAATGGTGCTTAATGTTCATAAGACAATTCACTTTGTCCCAGTATATTTTATGTATTTGTATAGCTGTGGGGAGATAACTGCGCAAATGAGATTGTCCCATCTGAATCCAAAACCAATACAACCGCCGCAGGCGGCGCATTCCCACAATACAAAAATAGGATGATCATTCATATCAGTCGGATTGATCGTAATATATAATTTGAAATCGGTATAATTTGAAAATGATATATTCTACGAGAATATTACCTGAAATATATACGACAATTTACTTTGCCCCAGTATATATTTTATAATTATATAGTGCGAGTAAATCCGAGTATAGCGAGGATTTTCTCGATTAAGTGCGAACGAATGAGCATTTTATTGGTGATGGCGGGATATGCCGCCTGCGGCGATCAATTCGGTAGCAAAAGTCACTAAACAAATACTAATTTTCAATTGTCAAATTTTTACTACTGGCTTGTGGAGTTATGTAAATAAGTGAACGAACATGCTAATTGTTTCCACGCGCATACTTGGAATGATCAAAAATAATTGTCAGTATAAAACACACATTTATATGTATTAAAATCATATATTTTATGGAATGTGTCGTTGTATATTAGTGAGTGTCATTTCATCTCTTAGTCGCGGGGTTTCAGATCAACAGATTTGATTGCGAGTTAACGACTGATGAATTACAGTTGGTGTTTCGTTTAACATCTCTGGCGGAAACCGGTTCGACGCATTCACAAAATAAGTGAAACTTTGGTTTCACAATCTCCATAAAATAAGGAACAATGTGTTTATTGGACGGGAGTTGCGGTAATTAAACTCAAGGGACATGGCAGATTTTAAAGCAATAGATAAGTAGGAAAATGAATAATATGAATTTTGATTACCTGACAGCAATCCTGATAATATCAATCCTTTTACAGCTTGCTGCTGCGGTTCTGGCTTTAAAACTCATAAAAGTTACAGGGACATCACGGGGATGGATTCTGATTTCAATATCCCTCATCCTTATGGCTTTTCGAAGAAGTACCTCCCTGATAACCTTGTATATTCCCAGTTTCAGTGAATATTACAGGGGAATGATTGCTGAATCCACTGCCCTTATAATATCTGTATCAATGTTGCTCGGTGTTTATTTTCTTTCCGAAGTGTTCATGTCCAGAAAAAGAGTAGATGCTAGGATTGCACAAGCTGAAGAAAAACGGGACGAGTCACATAAGATGCTTGAAACAGTAATGGACAGTCTTGATGCCATTGTCTATGTTGCTGATATGAAGACATATGAAATCCTGTTTATAAACAAATATACAAAGGACACCTTCGGGGATATTGTGGGAAAAACATGCTGGAAAACTATTCAGGTAGGGCAGTCCGGTCCATGTGATTTTTGTACCAACGATAAATTGGTAGATGCTGAGGGCAAGCCAGTTGGCATGTGTGAATGGGAACATTATGATGATAATGTGGGATGCTGGTATTCGATCCACGATCGTGCAATTCCATGGGGTGATGGGCGTATCGTGCGCCTTGAGATTGCTATCGATATCACCAAACAAAAAGAAAATGAGTCTGAGCGTACACGGATGTCACACATAATCGAATTAAGCCTGAATGAGATTTATGTTTTTGATGCTACAACCTTGCGTTTCATGAATGTCAATAAAGGTGCGCTTCGAAACCTTGGATATACCTTTGAAGAAATGCAGTCAATGACACCACTTGACATCAAGCCGGAATTAGATGAGGGGTCATTCAATGAAATAATCGATCCTTTGCTTTCAGGTGAAAAGGATATAATCAAATTCGAGACTGTTCATAGACGGGCTGATGAAAGTCTCTATCCTGTAGAAGTGCACCTCCAGTTTATCAAAAATTCAGGGAACCCTGTGTTTCTGGCTGTGATTCTTGATATCACAGAGCGTAAGCGGGCGGAAGAGGAGATACGCAAGCTCAATAAAGAGCTTGAGGAGCGGGTAGAGGAGCGCACAGCCGAGCTGAAAGAGAAGAATGCAGAGCTTGAGCAATTTAACAAAATCTTCGTGGGGCGGGAATTGAAGATGATAGAACTTAAAAAGAAGATAGCAGAGCTTGAGAAAGAAAATCAAGATAAGATGAAATCATGAAGCGTGTTCATATTCATATTACCCTTAATAGGGGATAAACATGAAACAAAAGATACTCAAAGGAGATTATATTGGGGGGAAAAATAGAATCTCAATTTCATACAAAGAAATTTTATTCTTAGTTCTTGTATTGACGGGATTGTACATCACAAGTTTATCAAGTTATCTCCTTTTTCATAGCCTTGTTGAGATCTTCAGTATTACTGTTGCCATCTGTATTTTTATGATGGCATGGAATTCAAGGTATAAGATAGAAAATAATTATCTTCTTTTCACAGGCATCTCTTTTGTATTTATTGCAGCTATTGACCTTTTGCATACTCTGGCTTACAAAGGTATGGGAGTATTCACAGGATTTGATGCAAATTTGCCAACTCAGCTCTGGATTGCTGCGCGTTACTTACAGAGTATTTCACTTCTTATTGCGCCATTATTTTTTTATCGTAAGCTTAAACAACATAATCTAAATATTAATTTTGTAATAATTATATATTCAATCGTATTATCCCTTCTTATTGCTTCAATTTTTTACTGGAAAGTCTTCCCTGATTGCTTTATTGAAGGAAAAGGATTGACGACTTTTAAGATTGTAAGCGAATATGTAATATCCTTTATTATGGCAGCTTCGATCTACCTTTTATACAAGAATAAAAAGGAATTTGATACGAATGTATTTTCTTTGATCGTAACTTCGATAATAATACTTATCTTTTCCGAGATGGCTTTTACTACGTATGCAAGCGTATTTGGATTTGCAAATATGCTTGGACATCTTTTCAAGTTCGTTGCTTTTTATCTCATATATAAAGCCATAATTGTAATGGGCTTCATGAAACCCTATGATCTTATTTTCAGGAATATTAAAAAAAGTGAAGATGAACTGACAGAGCATCGGGATCGTCTTGCAGAACTGGTTGATGAGCGTACAGCAGAACTTGCTCTGGCAAATCAGAAGCTAAATTCGGAACTGATAGTAAGAAGAAAAACAGAAGAAGAATTGCAAAAATACCGAGATCATCTTGAAGAATTGGTCAAAGAGCGCACAGATGAAATTCAAACTAACAAGCAAGCGCTTGTCAATATTGTTGAAGACCTTAACACGACTGCAGAGGAACTCAAAAATGCAAATGAGCGCCTGTTGGAACTTGACCTCCTGAAATCCATGTTCATAGCCAGTACATCCCATGAACTGCGCACGCCGTTAAACTCCATAATAGGCTTTACCAGCGTTCTTCTTGAAGGGTGGTCAGGAGAGTTGAATACTGAGCAACAAGAACAACTGGGGATTGTTCTTACATCAGGAAAATATTTACTAAACCTCATCAATGACGTTATAGATATATCAAAAATCGAGGCTGGAAAGATTGAGATTTACACTGAACAATTCAATTTAGGAGACGTAGTGAATGAGGCGGTATCGCTTATCAAGACAGATGTTGAACAAAAAGGACTTACCATTACAGCGGATGTGCCAGACATCACGATTGATACTGACCGCCGCCGTCTGCTTCAGTGTATCATCAATCTCCTTTCAAATGCAATGAAATTCACTGAGAAAGGTAGTATCACAATTAAAGCGAAAACTATTAACAATGTAGTTGACATATCTATTAGTGATACCGGGATTGGGATAAAAGAAGAAGACCTTACAAAACTCTTCAAAGCGTTTGTAAGATTGGAATCAC
>JAUSPM010000137.1 GCA_030655675.1 Methanosarcinaceae archaeon
GTATATAATCTATAGGATGATGTAGTCCAAGTCAATGCGAACGAAGTGAGCATTTTCTTGTTGTATATAATCTATAAGATTATGTAGTCCAAGTAAATCTGAGCATCAGCGAAGATTTTCTTGTACACTTTTTGCTGATAATTTAGATCATTCAATTTAGTATATATGGGACGCGCCGCCTGACGGCGGGTTGGTGTATTGTTTTTAATTTCAACTCGAACTTACATATTTACGCCGCAATTTTAATACAGATATACAAATACGTTTTTTAAACAAATACGTTTATCTTATTAAATATTGGCACTTGGTTTTGCATTATATGTATCATCTACATTTATGTATGCAACGATTATGCTGAAATCGAGAAATATCAAGCGTTGTCCCCTTCATACAAGATCTCATCGATCTCTTCGCTCAAATACATGTGCTGCTTGCCAAAGTGTTCAGGTTTGATATCAAGGAGATTTTTATGCTTTTTTGAATCAAGGTTTAAGTTCATGTGTAACAAATGTGTTGCAAAATAATATGTACTTATTGGAGGTCGCAGATCGTATTGTTCCAAAATTCAGTTATTCCAATGAATATTGAACAAAATTTCACCATAGAGCACACTCACCTCCTGCGGAGTTGAGTGCCTGCTACGCCCACGAGGCGTGCAGGTCGCCGAGGGCGCAGAGTTGTTAACGGTTTTGTTTTCCACCATTCCTTGAAAATAAACCATGCTGCACCCAATACCTTCGTGTTGGTGACGAACCTTAGGACTGCAAAAAGTAGTGAACTTATCCTGAAACGAATATTGGTGAGGAAATGGAGGTCAAAGACCTCATCCTGAAATTGTGGATATATGGAAAAATCGAAAATGGTGCATCTTTTAGAGAATAGTCCTTTTAAAGCATACAAAAAACCAGACACCATTCCGGTATCGGCAGGATCGGAAAATCCATAGGTCAGTTTGCAGGAGATCTTCTGAAACTTGACTGTTCTAAAAACATCTTCAATGAATCTGAAGGTCGGTCTTTGTACGGTTCTTAAAACCCTGAACCAAATGGAAATGCCAATGCTGCTCTTTTTCTTATTTTTTTTTGGCTTTGTATCTTTTGTCTCTTTCTTTGGTTTTGTATCACTTTTCTCTTTTTTTGCCGATTTTTCATTTCCATTCTTGAACTTATATGACAATCCCATCCATTTGATGGTGATGTATTGGTCGACCCTGCCCTCTTCTACCTTCACATAAATGGTCACATCAAATGCGGCAAATACCACTAACCCGATTAATAAAACGATAATGGCTAACGCTACATAAATAATAAGCAACATGCATGTTGGAGTCTGACAGGACAGGGTCTGTGTTTATTATTCGTCGATCTCTTCGTGTTCCGATTCTTCGCACACTTCAGACTTCTCTTCTTTCTTTCCCATTCTGCTCTTGGCAGATATGATCTTATCAATAACATCAGGTACAGATTCTATGATCTTGCCTAGATCGGTCTTGCCGGATATTGTAAGCAGGCGTGCTTCGTTTTCAGAGATAACAATGAATGCTATCGGTTCGATCTTCGCACCCGCGCCGCCTCCGCCGCCAAAGCCGGATTCACCTTTTTCGCTTTTTCCTTCCCCGCCGCCGCTTCCAAATCCAAAGGTCACTTTTGTGACCGGAATAATGGTCTTACCTGCGGCTACCACAGGTTCACCGATAACGGTCTTTGTATTTACCATTCGTTCGAGTTCGCCTGTAATTTCTTTAATTATGTTCTCTACGCTCATATTTTTATCACTCCCATAGTTTGTTGTAGATACTAATATTGTAAGATTGGTTCATTAAAAAAAGTAACCCTCACAAATGAGGGCGATATTTGAACTATACGCTATTAATTTTGGATAAAACCCAACTGTGAACTGCCCTCACACGTTCAAGTGCTTCTGACCTTGAAAACAATTCTTTGTTTGGGGGTGTGAATACATCATATTGATATTCCACTGCAAAAGGTGTTAGATCATCAATATCGTACAACTCATCCGGCACTTCAATCCCATGTTCAGAGCACAAATCCATAAGTTCCCCCAAATCATGTGTGCGTCTAAAGGGAATTATCTTTGCAATAAGCAGCGCTTTTAAAAGTTTCTCAATTGCCTATTGTGCATGAAAACCAATGATTTCAGAAGAGACATCTTAATCGTTCACGACCTTATCAAGCAATACAATATCCTCTTCCGCTTTTCGTATCGACATGGAAACAAGTTCATTGCGAGCATCGGCATCACTCACCATAAACCACCTTTCCTTCACGAAGCGCTGGATATAGCACAGTTCCCATTATATCTCCATATCGTTTGACTTCATCCGTTGAAAAGACCAAAACGTCTACAGGCACTCGAAGTGGTCGCAGAGCACGCCGAATCTTTGCCGATTCCTTACGCCTAGCTGTAACCTCACGTTCTATGACAAGCAGGTCAATATCACTATCCTCTCTTGCATCTCCTCGGGCATGAGACCCAAAGAGTATGATTTTTTCAGGGTGTGCCACATCTACGATCTGCGCTACAACCTGATCCAGTATTTGAGGAGATATTATTTGCATTTTTGACCACCGGTGTACAATTGAGATTATGTGTGTAACTGTTATTACTTTCTTTGTATTTGTTTATCTGATGAAATGTCGGTGCACATTTCAAATACCCAAAACCCCATGCATCAACCACGCCGCAGGCGGCAAGTTCCATACCTACCATACGTTCGCATTCGCAAAATACGCAGTTTTTATATACAGCAATTCATACAAAAACAAATGTGTTGAAAGCAATTGAAACTTCGATGTGTATTCAGGGCAGTGGTGAAGGACGGTGCCGCGCTACGCGCGTGTGGTAGCATCGTTTTTATTTCCAACTCATTAATCCGCAACGCTACAACACAATTTCAAATCCGCTAAACAAATACCTTTCTTTTATAATGCTTATTGATAATAAGATATTCCTGATGAAGCGATCTAACGAACACTTTCACGAAGCGATCAAACGGTTGCTTCTGATGAAGCAACCTAATCAAACGCCTTCTTGAAAGGCTCAAGTTTCTCATGTAACTGCGCGATCATATTGTTGATATCGTTATGCAGTTCATCCTGATTGATCGTGATTTTGTTGACATATTTATTCAGGTTCTTAATGCTCTGTGCTGTTGCGACCACGTAGTTGAGATCATGGTCTACCTTGATGGAACCCAAAAGAGGTATTTTGCCGATATTGGTAAAATCGGTCTTGTACATTTTAATGACTTCTTGAGGTTCGACAACGTAGTTTTTCACTGTTGCCACAATGGTTATGACGGACTGGCTTCCAACTATCTTTGATTTCATTCCTGAAACCTTGCGGTTGATCTTGTACTCGATGGTGTATAGGACATTATCGTTCATCTTGAATCGAACAGTGTACCCCGGACTTGCTTCTGTCCCGTTTGCAATATGTATAAGTGAGTGTCCGTTCCTGACAAAGAAATGTATAACTTCACCAAGCACGATCTCGTCCTGGCTCTGTGTCAATGCTTTGGTGTGTGCAACGTCCCCGATGGCTTTAAAAAGTCCCATATTCATGCCCCCACGTTGACTTTGACGAATTCTTTCAGTTTTTCCATGATCGCAGATATGTCCTCTGCGATTCTTTCAAAATCAGGTACAAGTGTGTCCAGATCTACATAATCATCAGCCTTTATGTAAAGGGGCATACTTGCAAACAGGTAATTTCCCTGCACATCATACATTATAGAACCAATATCGCCGAGCGAACTGGACAATGATTCCCTCCAACTCGATGAGATTAGTTTTCCAATCTTTTTAGCACGCATTCCATATCCGCAAGTGAATTGCATCCGGTGTCCAAGTATTTTGGCTTCTGCAAGTGCATTGCTGGTGTGTTGTATCTGGATGACAACCCTGTCTTGATTGCTAAGGTTCTCAAACATCATATTATGATAGTCACCTGTGGATGATACGTCAAAAAGTGCATGTCCGCTTTCCAGCATTGTGGACACCAGACCTCCGATGAACACCTCATCTATATATGTAGCAGCGTGTTCTTCTTCAGCCAGTTTCCAACTGTCTTTTATTAGTTGTTCGAATGTTGCCATTTTATGTCTCCTGAAATGTTAAGATGATTGGTTAAAATTTTGATATTTGTTTGGATATTTGTTTATATCTTTTTGATGCCAAGTGAACAATCCGCCGCAGGCGGCGTATTCCTTCATCACCAATAAACTGCATATTGATATATTACGAATTGATCGTTATCTACTTTTTTTAGATTTAAGTATAATTTGAGTATCTCTTTTGTACTATATATTTTATAAATATGTAGTATAAGTTAACGTGGACGGAGTGAGTATTTTCTTTAGTAGGTTTTTAGTAGGTTTAATATCTGGAGCAATTGCTTATTAGTATCTTCTACGAATAAATGGTGGGAATACGCCGCCTGCGGCGGTTGTTATGTTAGTTTTAGTTTTCCATAAACAAAAACGATAATTGTAATCCAACACTCACGGAGCATTATCCATAAAGAAATTCATAAGCGAATACTTCACCTTGCCAGGCTCGACATCGACAAACTCTGCTCTCTCATCCTCTGGAAATACACCAAAAACAGAAAACTTTCCGAACTTCTTCTTCGAATCTGTCAAAAACCGACCATCAAGAAGTATCCGCACACCATAATCGTCAGGTGAGCGCACCACTCTTCCCATTGCCTGCCTGATCTTGCGGATGGTCGGTATCTGTATGGCATAATCCCATCCAGCACCGTATTCAAACACATGGTCGTAGGCAGATTCCACTGCATTCATCCTGTCATTGAGTGCAGGATACCCGACACCCACGATGATAACAGTACGCCCCCGCCCTTCACGATAATCCACACCCTCGCTCAGTGTTCCCCATATATATGAAACAAGAACAGCTTTGCCGTCTTCCTCTCCGATTTTGAAGAACTCCTCCCGAACTTCCTGTGCGGACACGCCGACTTCATCAAGGAATATGGGAACATCAACCGCTTTTTCCAGTTTATTGAAATAGCGCCTTGCTTCAAACGAACTCTGGAAGAATATGATCACATTCCCCTTTGACTGTTCAATTGAATCGAACAGCACCTGCTCGATGGCATCCTTTGTCTGCGGGTCGTCCCGGTTCTTTGCGAACAGCGGTGGGATGGCTACTGCGATCGTAAGCCGTTTATCCTCTGGAAATGAGGTGGGGTATGCGATCTCGCATGTCTCACGTGTGATCCCGAGCGTGGATCTGATCATATCGAAAGGTCGCAGGGTCGCTGACATCAAAATAGCCGAGAACACAGATTCGAATAATGGTTCTGTAACGTTCTTCGGAATACAGGTGAACAGTTCGATCCGTCCGTATACCTCGTTGTTCATATCCCGCCTGACATTTAGGATCGGGTAATAGTTGAGATCATGAGACAGTTTAAGATATTTGTATATAAAATCGGCAACAGGGGTGACGTGTGAGCGTTTGAATATGTTGCTTGATTCTTCTTTGTACTGTTTATTATATTTCATATCAAGTTTTTCCCCATACTCACTTGCAATGGTCAAAAGTTCTATGATTTTGGTTTCATCCCCAAATCCTTTATCATTTGCCTGGCGTAAAAACCGTCCGCGTACCACGTCATTACGCTCGTATGGGTCACTTGTCCGTATGTCGTACCAGTGCTTGCCGACCCGTTCTTTCTCTCCAAATTTGAACCTTGAGCTATATGTCTCCTGTATTACGTTTAGTAATATTCTGAAAAGGTTGTGCACTCCCCCATCAGGCATCTCGTCGATGTTCGCTTCAAGTTCAGATATGGCTTTTTCGACCGTGTGCTCGGTTATCGTTATGGATGAATGTGAGCGTGCGGAGGATTCAATATTGTGCGCTTCGTCCAGTATAAGTATTATATCCTGTGGGTCACTGTCAAGCCATCCAAGGAATGTTGAGAAAATGTCGGCATTCAGGACATGGTGGTAATTGCATATTACAAGGTCTGCATGTTTAATCTCACGTTTGAGCAACTCATAGCCACACATCCCCTGTTCAAATGCATAATCTTTGACCTCTTCGGGTGAGCGGACGTCTGCGAACAGCCATCCGCGAAATGTTTCGCTGTTTGAGTGAAGAACTTCGTAGAGTTCGTTGCATGACTTATTACGGATTTTTTGTACTTTTTCTTTTGCAAGGTTGATTTCATATTTCAGTGTTTCCTTAAGTGTACCCGTAGCAGAGTTGCATTCTCTTTTTTTAAGATGGATCTCACGCTCAATCTCTATAAGTTCAAATGTATTCTCGCGCTTGTTGTCACATTTCTCATAATCAACCTCTAGCGGACACATTGTGTTTTTGCCTTTGAAAACAGCCACTTTCACGTCATTGGTCTTTTTGATATCATGCGCTTCGTTTATGAACTGCACCATCTGCTGGTGGACATTAGTAGCGATGACAACGGTCTTCTTCAACTGCTTCCCTACATGCAAGGCTGGTGCGAGTGCACTCAGCGTTTTACCTGTGCCGCACGCTCCTTCAAAGAGTACAATCTCCTTTCGAAGCAGTGCTGCGTGGATCTTATCCATTGCTTCTTCCTGATTAGGGTAGCACGCTTCCTTTGTGAAATATTTAAAGTATCCACTGTTTAGATTCTTCGGATTTAGTTCTGTATTTTTTTTAAGGTGATTGTCAGATGCAGATGATTCGTATTTATTGCAATTATTACAAATAGGTGCATTAAGACCGAATTTGATATCTCTGATACTACAGTTGCAAAGAGCCCTACCACTTGAACTGCCAACGAATGTCAAATGCTTACATTTTTGCATATTTGTTCCTTTGTATTTTCATTTTTTGTGCTAATTTCTTACTGTTTTATCACTTGAAAAACATTTGTCAGCTTTAGAATAAAACTGTTGTTTAAAAGTAAACAGTTAATAGGATGATTGAATAATTACAATTTATGGATGATAGTAAGCTATACAATTATTGGGGTAAAGCTAGTTTTACTGATGAATCATTTCATTTACTAGTGTACCATTGTCTAGATGTTGCTGCTATGGGACAAGTATTGCTACGCCAGTCACTTCAAAAATATCCTCGTGATGATGTACTCACTCAAAATGTTACTCAAAATAAAGAGGCATCTATATCATTAATATCTTTCTTTCTTGCTCTACACGACATAGGCAAATTTTCAAAAGGGTTCCAAAATTATAAGCCAGAAATTGTTAATATTTTCCAAGGGGAACTCTATGAAGAACTCAATCATAAAAAATCTAAAAAACACGACCTAATTGGATTTTATTTATGGCAAAAAATGTGGTCAAATATTTGGCAGGAAAATTGGCTGAATTTAGATAAAAGTTTTGATGAAAAAGATTGGAAAAAATTATTGGATTTATGGTTCAAGTCGATTATGAACCATCATAATAGGGATCAAATCAATGATTTTAGTATTACACAGGATAATATTGCAAGCGACTTAACGGAAGAGGATATTTCTACAGCATACTTTTATGTAAAAAAAGTTGCTGATTTATTGTTAGATAATAAATCTAAAATGAAATTACTTAATATGCAAAATATTGGTGACTATTCATTATACATATCAGATTTTCTTCAAGATATTGCGGTAAAATCGGATCGTATAATATTATTTGATAAAAGTAAATACTTCCCTTATAATTCGAGATACATGCTTATTCAACAGTATTGGCAAAA